>DAOWIX010000151.1 GCA_030640695.1 Deltaproteobacteria bacterium
AAGGCTCGCTCTAACGAAGAAATGCTTAAAGAGTTGGAGAGAAGGGCTGCCAAAAAAGCCCGCCATGAAAGCTGGCAATCATTTATTGAAAGAGTCGAAAAAAAAACCATCATCGACTCCGATCGAGCTTTTCTTAACGAAGTTGAGAATCTGGCTCTGGGGTTGGGTACAGAGAGCCGACTGCTGCAACATCTCGGCCGCCAACAGTCACGCGAGAATGCCCACGCCCTCCTGATTGATCTGAAGTTCTGGGAAAGATCATTTAATCCTCACCCACAACGCCTTGAGTTGCCTTGTGATGAATTCCCCGAGCATCCACTTCAGAAGACTCCAGTGCTATTTGATGATGAAAAACGCCTCGACTTGACCGAGTTTGAGACTTTTGCCATTGACGATGATGACAGTAACGACCCTGACGATGCTATAAGTTTTGACGGCAAAAGACTCTGGGTTCATATTGCTGATGTCGCCAGTTTGATAGGTATCGACAGCCCGGCCGACGAAATCGCCCGTGAGCGAGCCGCAACCCTCTATCTGCCGGAAAACGCCCGGGCCATGCTGCCCCAAAGTCTGACCGAAAAACTCGGCGTCGGCCTGCAAGCGACATCACCAGCCCTCTCTTTTGCTCTGGACGTCGATGAAAAAGGAACTATCCTCGATCTTGAAATCATCCCCAGCCGCATCAGAGTAACCCGCTTAAGCTATAATGAGGCGGAAAAGCGGCTCACCAAAAACCAGCATCTGGCAAAACTTCTGTCCCTAACCAAAACCCATCGAGAACTGAGATTAAGAGCCGGAGCCATCGAAATCGATCTTCCCGAATGTAAGGTAAAAGTTATCGACAATCGTATCACAATAACGCCTCTACCGAACCTTAAAAGTCGTAGTCTGGTTAGTGAAGCGATGTTGATGGCGGGCTCAGCTTGCGCACAGTATGCGAAAAAACATAACTTAGCAATGCCCCACGCGAGCCAAACCCCACCCAACGAGATGCCTGAAACCGACGATTTACCTACCCTGGTAGGCATGTACGCCAAACGCCGAACAATGCGACCCGGCCGCCTGAGTTGCTCCCCGCTATCCCATTTCGGTCTCGGTCTGAATGCCTATATAAGAGTTACAAGTCCTTTAAGACGTTACCTGGACCTGATTGCCCACCATCAAATCCATCTCCATCTGGCGGGTTTACCGACCCTGGATCAAAATCAGATCACAGCCCGAATCGCTTCTGTAAGTTCAGCCAGTGGTCGAATTCGCCAAGCTGAGCGCCTCTCCAACCGCCACTGGACCCTGGTTTTCCTGCAACAACACCCAGATTGGCAAGGTCTGGGCATTGTCGTTGCCGAATGGGGGCGAAAATCCCTGCTCCTGATCCCTGAACTAGCCCTGGAAGTTGAACAGGCGATCACAGGAAACCAAGCTCCGGGAACCCACCTGCAACTCTCGGCTCCGCGCGTCAACCTTCCCTATCTGGAAGTCTTTTTCCAAACCAAAGTAATGATGACGAAGTAAAAAAAGGGGCCTCATTCGGCCCCTTTTTCAGGTTAATCGTAAACCCTTCATAGAGTAAATTTACTACACCGCCTGCAAGACCTTCTCAGTCATCTTATTCAGGGGCACAACCTGGTCAACGGCACCGGTTTTGACCGCCTCTTTAGGCATTCCATAAACGACGCAAGAGGCCTCATCCTGAGCAAAGGTTACGGCTCCGGCATCTTTCATCTCACGCATCCCTTTAGCCCCGTCAGAACCCATGCCGGTTAGAATAACGCCAATCGCGTTGGCCCCGACATAACGGGCTACAGAACGAAAAAGAGGGTCAACCGCAGGGCGTTGATAGTGAATCATGGGCCCGGTTTTCACATTCACCAGATAACGGGCTCCACTCCGACGCATAACCATATGAAAATTTCCCGGAGCCAGCAAAGCCCGACCAGGACGTACAACATCACCATCCTCGGCCTCCTTAACCTCAATCTGGCACAGCTCATTAAGGCGCTCAGCAAAAGCGTGAGTAAAATTGGCGGGCATATGCTGAACCATCACAATTCCCGGAGCATTGGCCGGCAACCGGGTCAGAAAAGCTTTTAAAGCCTCAGTCCCACCAGTTGATGAACCCACTGCAATAACTTTATTGGTTGTTTCACTCAGTGCCGCCAGGCGCTTTCCAGTAAATTTGCTTAAATCTATCTTTCGAGCCCGCTCAGCCACATCAATCAGTGCTGCGGCCCGGATTTTTTCGGCCAGTTGCTGGCCCATATCACCAACACTGTAGGCTTCACCCGGCTTGGCCAGCACCTCAACCGCTCCCGACTCGACCGCCTCCAGAGCAACCTTACCACCTTTCCGGGTCAATGAACTGACAATAATCACCGGCATCGGGAAATGTTTCATCAGCTTGCGCAAAAAGGTCAGACCATCCATGCGCGGCATCTCGATATCCAACGTAATCACATCGGGTCTAAGCGCCACAATTTTATCTCGAGCAACATAAGGATCCGGGGCGGTACCGACGACCTCAATATCCGGCTCCTTGGCCAATTCCCGGGCAAAGACCTGGCGCACCATGGCTGAATCATCAACAATTAAAACCTTAATCATCAGCTAATTTCCACTCGTTCCAGCGATACTTCGCAAACCCACAAGCAAAATCCCATCATCACTCCCATAGGCAAACGTTTCATCACAGCCGTCTAGTTCTGCAGCCGTCAAAGATGTACCGGAAAAGGTCGGTATCCCAAGTTTACATAGCGCTTCCGGGTCGCATATATTGACCAGGTTACCGGATACCATATTACCAATTTCTTTAAGTACATCCTGGCATTGCTCAAGAGAGACTTCCTCCTGATCAAGTCCCAAAAAATCGGACGTAATCTGCTGCAATAATCCAAATTGAGCCAGAAATTCAAGCACACAACCGAAATCCGGCCCTTCAATAACCACTTTGGCACCAACAAAATTGGTACTCAAAGATAAATTTCCAGATTGGGGTTCCAGGAAAACAAAAAACATGGTCTCCAGTACTTCAGAAATCACACTCGTCAGATTCTGACTGACCTTCTCCAACATTTTCTTCCCCTCCAAAAATTTCACCCAGTAAAGCTTTAATATCTTCGGGACGAAATGGTTTCTTGATATAACCTGCAGCTCCCATTTCAAGAGCTCCAGAAACAACCTCTTCTCGTGACTCGGTCGTAATCATGACCACCGGCAGACCTTCCGTCATTGGATTACTCTTAATTCTTTTAAGCAACTCAACCCCATTCATCTCCGGCATATGGATATCAGTCAAAATCACATCGGCCCAGAAATCCTCAAGTTTAGCCAAAGCCTCCAGACCATTGCCCGCTTCCGCAATCTCCCCGACATCAAAGCCGGACATACCAATTACCTTCTTAATAATTGCCCGCATTGAGATCGAATCATCAACCACCAGAATATTAAACGCCATACCTGAACTCCCAACTGACAACTACCGGCAATCAACCGGAAACTTGAAATCAACTTTCACCAAGACCAGCAATATCACAGGTTTTTTCCATCTCTATCTGGAAGAGGAGAACAATCCCCTCGAGATCTTTCTCCACAATATTCAATTTTTTTAGAAGTAGATCATGGCCCCGGCAAGCCAGACCGTCAACCCCGGTACCATAACCAACCATAACCGCAAGGTTATTGGCCAGAGCCACCACTTCGGTCAGAAGGCGAAGCTCTTTAGATGCGCGTGAGGGTTCATGGTGAAAAGCAATAGCGGCGATAATTTCAGGAGGAAACTCCCACTTCTCGGCTATTTTACCACCGATTTCAGCATGATCAAAGCCTAAAACCTCTTTTTCAGCCTCCTGAAAAGAGCACTCCCCGCCCTCCACCAGACTCTCTATGGCTCGATATTTATCGATAACAAAGGCACTTAACACAACCTTGCCGACATCATGCAATAAGGCCGCAGTGAAAACCATATTATCATCAAGCTTAAGACGTAGATGGCGACGTAAAACCTGGGCCATAACAGCCGTCGCTAAAGCATGGCGCCAAAGTTCATCGGCAAATACAGCGTACCCTTCGTTGGGCTTTTCGTAGATTTTACTGGCGGCCCCGGAGACCAGTAGCTGTCGCAACTGGTCAGCTCCAAGATAGACAACCGCCTCTTTCAGGGAAGAGACCTTGCGCGGCAAACCAAAATAGGCTGAATTACAGAGTTTAAGAATGTTTGCGGTAACCGCCTGATCAACCTTCAAAATATCCACCAACCCGGAGACTTCGTAGGCCGGGTCCGCCAACTCCTGCATGGCACGCTGCACGACCTGGGGAAAAGGAGGCATCTCGTCGACTGCGGCAATGATCTCTTCCATCAAGCTCATAACTCAACCATCCCTTTTTTGGATATTTTAAGATTTATCTTACCATCATCAATCTGCATATACATGGTTCGGTTACAATTACCGCCGATATCCTCACCGTCGATCATGACATTATTCTTCCAAAACATTTTCCGCAAAATTGCATAATTGCGTTTACCAATATTAAAAGTACCGGCATCATCCATAATCTGACTACCACCCGCCACCTTGATGATCATCCTTTTTTTGTCGGCGCCGAGACTGTAGCACTGCTTAAAAAGCAAGGGTATGCCCTTATTGGCGAACATCGCCGGATTCTTTTCCGCCTTTTCCTGATTTATTGACGAATCCGGCAACATATAGTGCAACATTCCGCCAATCTTAGCCACCGGATCATAAACGGCAAGGCCGATACATGAACCAAGCGAGTAGGTGACCAGAGTATCCTCTGGATTATTGCTGACCTTAAGATCAGCGATTCCTACCGTAACCAGAGACATCAGCCCTTTTTCCTGTAGAGTGAAGGTTGAACATAAACGAGGTCATGGTTGACGTTAGTCAGACTTTCCGAATGACCAATCATAAGGTAGCCTCCAGGGTTGAGAAAGGAGCTGAATTTATTGACCAGCTGGCCCTGGGTTTGGCGATCAAAATAGATCATAACATTTCGACAAAAGATACAGTCAAACCTGTTCTTGAATGGGAAATCATGCATCAGATTCAAACGCGCAAATTTGATATAGGAGGCAAGTTTCTCGTGAACCTTAAAACGGCTGCCGTCACGACTGCTGGTAAAATATCTTTTCTGCAGAGCTCCAGAAACATTACGCAGACGCTCACCATCATAAACTCCCTTGCGGGCATGAGCTAAGACATTAGTTGAGAGGTCGGTAGCCAGGATCCGAAAATCCCGGTTTTCCAGAGCCACATTTTCAGCAAAAGTGATAGCCAGACTATAAGGTTCTTCACCGGTCGAGCAGCCCGCTGACCAAATTCTGATTTTTTTCTCCAACCCATCCTTTTTAGTTGATTTAAGCTCCGGAATAACCGTCTTGACGAGGAAATCAAAATGTTTGTCTTCGCGGAAAAAATAGGTCACATTGGTTGATATAGCATCAAGCAGATTAACGATCTCCTGTTCATTATCGCGGCCGTTATAGAGGATTTCAAAATACTCCCCATAATTATCAAGCCCAAGAGAGCGCAACCGTTTGGCTAAACGCGAATGAACCAGATCGCGTTTATTTTCACTCAAGGTTATTCCGCAACGCTTATAAACAAAATCGCAAAAACGGACAAAATCCTTATCACTAATCTTATCCAAGCCAACCACTATAGCCCTCCGAGACTATCAAAACCTATTTGTCCCCACCCTCACATCTCTCTTCCGAGGAATCTTCCTTAAGCTGATCCGCTGAACAAACCTTATCAATATCCAGAAGAATAACCACCTGTTTCTCAATTTTACCCAACCCCCTGATACAATCTCGACTGATCTCCGATGAAAAAACCGGCGCTTTTTCTACCTGCTCATCCCGTAAATTAACCACGGCATCGACAGCATCAACCACGATACCAATAGCAACAGGCCCGGCCTCACCGACAATTTCAACAACGATGATACAGGTTCGGACGTCATATTCACGCGTCGGCAGAGCAAAACGCTTACGCAAATCAGCAACCGGAATCACTTTTCCACGCAGATTAATCACTCCGATCAGATACTCTTCAGCCCCGGGCACCTTGGTCACTTCCTGGATCCCAATAATCTCCCTGACCTTGAGAATATCAAGACCATACAACTCACCGGCAAGATGAAATGTCAGATACTTCTTCTCATTGCCGGAAGAGCTTGTGACTTCCGCAACATTAGTCTGTTTTTGCATGATAAAATCCTATCACGGAAAAAACCGTAACCAAATATTTTTTTACAATATCAACATTGACGCATTCGTAAAGTCACGGGATGGCTAAGTAAAAAGTTCAACAACGCAGGATATCGGAACTTTTTACGACGCCATCAACGTTTGACAAGTCCGGCAACATCTAAAATCAGGCCAACCCGGCCATCCCCCATAATTGCCCCTCCGGCAATACCGGGCAGATCCTTAAGTCGCTCACCGAGACTTTTAATGACGATCTCCTGCTTACCAACCAGTTCATCAACCAGGAGACAGAACTGCTCACTCTCGTGTTCAACGACCACAACCAGAGCCTGCCAGGGATCAGTGGCTTGCGCTTCACTATTAAACACCTGATGCAGACGCACCAGAGGTAGAAGCTTATCACGGACCATGATCAACTCACCCTGCCCCTGCACAGTATGATACTGTTCTTGTAAAGGACGCAGTGATTCGACAACATTGAGAGTTGGAATAATATAACGTTCATGCCCGACGATGACCACCATACCGTCAATAATTGCCAAAGTCAACGGCACTTTAATAGAGACGACTGAGCCTTGTCCGGGGGTAGAGTCAACCTCAACCACACCACGCAGTTTTTCAATCGCTTTTTTCACCACATCCATGCCGACACCCCGGCCCGAGACATCGGTGATCTTATCAGCCGTTGAAAAACCCGGGGCCAAGATCATGTTATAGAGCTCTTGGTCCGAAGTCTGATCATTTTCATTAATCATACCCTTTTCAAGAGCTTTTTTTCTGATTTTTTCAGCATTTAAGCCACGGCCATCATCAACAATCTCAATAATGACATTACCGCCACCATGAAAAGCTTTCAAAGTAATGGTACCAGCTTCATTTTTACCGGCAGCTAAACGC
>DAOWIX010000062.1 GCA_030640695.1 Deltaproteobacteria bacterium
AAGGAACTTGGCCGCTACCGACAGATTATTGCGAAGATTCCCCCTTCGATACTTATGGGATTTGAGGATCCGGAAGCCGTCTTTGCCGCTTTTCTCGATTTCCTCCATGCTCAAGCTTTAGCTGATGTCGGGGCCCAGGTAGTTATGCGTCGACAGTTGCAATTTATCAAAAAACCAGTGCCTTTAAGGGCCAGCGATTTCACCTTTCGTTTTAACTTTACTACGATTGCCGAAGCTGAAATTTTTCTGGACTATCTTTTGATGCAGAGAACCTATCCGCTCCGGGTTGAGCGTCTGAAATTAAATGCCGATCAGGGCCTAAGAGGGGTTTCCGGGGAGCTCTCTGTAAGTTTAATGATTCCGGACAAACTTCTTCTGGCTGAACATCTGACAGGAGAAGAGTAGGATGCGTCATGGATCTCTTCTGCCCTCTCTGCTCTTTTGTGGTGGGGCTGTCATTTTCGTGGTTCTGATCAATCTCTATCTGGTTCAGCCCCGCCTTGCTCTGCAGCTTGTAGCTCCCGAACCTCTGCCCAGTATCGAACAGATGCCGTCACCTCCGCCCAGCAAACAGGTGGCGACAACCATGGATCTGATCAAAAAGATGGCGGCTGACAAAAGTCAATCGAAAGAGGTTTTTGTGCCACGACAGATTTCTCGTAATCCTTTTCTTGATTTGGCGGTGCTCAAAAAAAAAGAGTATATGGTGGTCGAGCCTGTGCCTGATGCTGAGGCCGAGAAAGCCTTTCTGCCTCAGGTGCAGATGGTGATGATTGGTGAGTATCAAAAGAGTGCTTTGCTCGATGATGTGCTGGTGGCGGAAGGCGATCTTTTCAAGGGCTATCGTGTCTCCCGTATTACCGATACGGGGGTCAGCTTGCGGAGTTTGGGGAAAACTGTTATGGTGCCTCTTGGTGTTTATACGTCTGCTGCATTGCCGCAACCGGTCAAAAATAGAGCTGTGCAAGCCAAGCCCGAAAATGTGGCTCCGGTAAAACAGAAAGCTATTCTTGATGAACTTCTTCGCCGTCTGGAACCACTCCTGAAAACGGATGAAAAAAGTGTGAAAAATGATAAATAGAGTCGAGAGGATGCCGGTGTTTAAAATTTTACTCGTCATGAGCTTTTTTATGAGCCTGCTTCTGCCCGGTTGTTTTGCGGTGGCCCCCCCGACCGCAAAAATTAGTGGCCCGACTCCGGCGGTTCCGCGCTTGCCTTATGGGGGCACTCGTTCGGGGTCGGGTTATCAGCGTTCTCCGGTACATCTGCCTCCATTGGCACAACTGACCCCCGAGGCGGCAGTGGCCGGTGAACTTCCTTTTGAAAAGATGCTTTTTTCCCTCTCTACCAGGGGCGCTCCACTTGAGGGTGTGCTCTTTGGTCTGGCTCGTGAATCCGGCCTCAACCTGGTGCTTGGTAAAGGCGTTGACCGGGGTCATCCGGTTTCTGTTGAATTTAATGATCTCTCTCTGCGTCAGGCCCTGTCGTTAATTCTCGATTCCTGTGAAAATTTTTATACGATCAAACAGAATATCCTCTCGGTCAAAGCTTTTGAGACCCGGATTTTTAATTTTGATTACAGCCTGGTTTCCAATAGTGGTGAGAGCGGAGGTGGCAGCTCCGGTGGTAACAGTGGCCCCGGCGGGTCGACCGGCGGGGCCGGTGGTTTCGAAATATCGACTGAAGCAAATGAAGAGTATTTGCAAGTCTGGGAAACAATTGAAGAAGCTCTGGGCGCTGGTTCCGGCGGCAGTTCCGGGGAGGGGGCGCTACTCTCACCTGATGCTCGGGTTGAGATCAACCCCATGGGCGGTCTCATTGTTATTACTGATCGCCGCGAGAACCTGGCTTTGGTTGAACGTTACCTCGATATCCTCCAGCAGGCGTTGCGCCGGCAGGTGATAATTGAAGCAAAAATCATTCAGGTCTCTTTAAGTAGTGGTTTTGAGTATGGAATCGACTGGAATTTGCTGGCCAATGACTTTATAAAAAACGGCACCCTCTCCGTAGCTACCAATTTTGCCAGCGGGGCGACCGGACTCAATGTTGAATATAAGGGTGATCCCACCCGCACTAATGTTCTTGATGGGGTGCTTGATGCTCTGGCGACCCAGGGTAATGTCAAGGTTCTCTCGTCACCGCGTATAAGTGTTCTCAATAACCAGTCGGCAGTGATTACGGTCGGGCGTCAGATTCCTTATTTGCAGTGGCAAGCCCAAAGCAGTGAAGATGAACAGACCGTCATTGTCCCCGAAGTGGTGACTGCAAATACTGGTATTTCACTCGGGATTACGCCGCAGATCGATGCCGAAGGAGTGATAACCCTGCATATTATCCCGGTGGTTTCGGAACTTGCCGAATATAAAACTTTCAGTTATGACAACAATACCTTTGATGTTCCGGTTATCAACACGCGGCAGACCGATACCATTGTTCGGGTAAATGACGGTAAAACCATTATCATTGGCGGTCTGATTACCGAGATCGATTCCAATAACAGCTCTCAGGTACCTGTGATCGGGGATATACCGCTTCTCGGAAACCTCTTTCGTCGTCAAAAAGATCTTGATGAGCGGGTTGAACTGGTCGTCATGTTAACTCCGACGGTGGTCTCTAAATGAGTCTGATTAACGACTATCTTAAAAAGAGCCGGGCCGCCAAAGAGGATCAGTCACCCGCTTTGGCCGGCGTTCCTCCAGTCATGAAACAGCCTAAGGGAGGGGGGGATACAACACCCAAGGAGAAGAAGGTTTCTCTCAAAACTGTAGTTTTGTTGGTTATTGTTATTTTGGTTGGTATTGTGGGCTACTATTTAACGATGCCTCCACCCACTTCTTCCCCACAACATCACCCGGATCCGGCAGTGCCCGTTGAAGAAGAACTTGTGAAGCCAGCTGCGCCGAGAGTGAAAGAGGTTCCGCTCAGAGCTCGGTCGGGGCCGAAACCGCAAACAAAAACTGAAGTTTACGAAAAAAATAACGTTGTCGGAGAGCGTGACAAACGTGAATTGCGGCCTGTGGTTTCGCCGTCTTCGATCCAAGAAAAGGAGTTGGCGGAGCCGGCCAAGAAGGTTGCGCCGGTTATCTCGCCCAAACCCGAACCAAATCCAACCATTCTGACCTCTGCGACTGACTCCCAAACTGTTGCTTATGAGGAAGGTGAACCTGAGAATATTACCTCCGATCCGGCTGCTGTGAATATTAGAACAGTTCCACTCTCTTATGAGAGGGCTGGTCAAGGATTCAAAAAAACGGCTGGAGCCCGAGTGCGGCGCCCGAATCGAAAAGATGATCTTGATCATCTTTTTCAGGTTGGGGTTTTGGCTTTGAATTCAGGCAATCGTAGTCGGGCTCTCTACTATTTCAATCAGGTTCTTGATCTCGACTCCAAACATCAGGATACTCTGCTCAACCTGGCGGTTATCAGTTTGGAACAGAATGATTTTGAAAAAGCTGGAAAACTCCTTGAAAAAGCCGGCAATAACGATCCCCATGATGCCCGGGTCAAGGTCAATCAGGGTTTGATTGCTCTCAAATGTGACAATTATGATAGAGCGCAGAAATTGTTTGCCGATGCTCTTTTGCTTGATCCAGGTTCAACCAGTGCTCTTAATAACCTGGCCTGGTTGGCTCAGCATCAAGGAGATAAAGCCGCAGCCCTCTTGTATTACCGTAACCTGGTGGCACTTGATCCCCAGAACCTTAAAGCTCTGTTGGCTTACGCTTCTTATTGCGAACGTGAAAAAGATCTCAGTCAGGCTTTGCAATGTTATCAGGATGCTTTGCAGAGTCGATTTTTAGAAAATAACCAGTCTCTTGAGCGTCGCATCCGTGAACGTATCAAGTTGTTAAGTGATTATGTTGATTAGTACCTTACAGGTTATTTTATTGTTTGAAAAACAAGAAAATGTTCTGATAAGAGTACTTATTTGCGGGTCGAAAAGACCTCATTTTGGTTGCGGGGCTCGCTCCCGCATTAGGAAATTTTTAAAATGCGACGTTTAGGCGAAGTTTTAACCGAAGAACAGATGGCAACCGAGCAGCAGATCGGGCTCGCTTTAAAGGAGCAGCGCAGTACCGGTGAGCTCTTAGGGAATGTTCTTTTACGGCTTGGGATTGTTAACCGTAAAGAGCTCTCTCGGGCGGTCGCGATCTCCAATGACCTGCCTTTTGTCGATCTCAAAAGCACCTTTGTTGAACCGGCTGCCGTCAAGTTGGTGGATAAATCTTTTGCTGAACGTTATCGCTTGATGCCTTTTGCTATTGACGGCGAAAATCTTAAGGTGGCGATGGATAATCCCAGCGATGTCGTTGCCATTGATGGCCTGCGCCGGGCCGTCAGACGCCCGGTGCTGGTCTATGCCGCTGATCTTGAGTCGGTGATGGAGACGATTGAGTTCCAGTACGGACTTGGGGCTTCTATTGATGAAGAGGTAAATCGCAATATAGCTGCTGCGTTAAGCGGCGGTGGCGTTGCCGAAGGGGAGGTCGAACCTCCGGTGATCCGCCTTCTGGAACTTCTTTTTATAAAAGCCATCCGCGACCGGGCCACCGATATCCATTTTAGTCCTGAAGAGATGATTACGCGAATCAGTTTTCGCGTTGACGGGATCATGCGTGGTGAGTATGTTATGGCCCGGCAGATCCATATCCCCTTAATAACCAGAATTAAAGTTCTATCGGGGATGAATATCGCCGAAAATCGCCTGCCTCAGGATGGTAGTATTCAGTTTAAGTTTTCCGGCCGTGGGATCGATATTCGCTCCTCGTTGATCCCGACAAAGCATGGTGAGAATGCGGTTTTGCGAATTCTCGATAAATCCAGCGTCGCCCAGGGTCTCGAATCCTTAGGTATGAGTAAAGAGCTGCGTTTAAAGATTGAACGTCTGATCCGGATCCCTTTCGGTATCGTTCTGGCTGCCGGTCCCACAGGTTCAGGTAAGACTACGACTCTCTATGCGATGTTGCGTTTAGTCAACGCCATGGAGAAGAATGTTATGACCATCGAGGATCCGATTGAATATCAGATGCCGCTGATCAAGCAGGCTCAAGTTAATAAAAAAATAGATTTCGGTTTTGCCCAGGCGATCCGAACCTTTCTGCGACAGGACCCCGACATTATTCTGGTCGGCGAGATCCGGGATCTGGAGACTACTGAGATGGCTCTGCAAGCGGCCATGACCGGTCATCTGGTGCTCTCGACCATCCATACCAACGATGCTCCATCGACAGTGGCCCGGCTTCTCGATCTCGGCGTCGAACCCTATCTTCTGCCTTCAAGCCTGAAAGCGGTAGTGGCCCAACGCCTGATTCGTCGTATCTGTACAAACTGCAAAGAGGAGTACCGTCTGAGTCCGGAAGAGATCGAAAGTTACGCTCTTGCTGAGTGGTCGCATGCCTCAGAGCCTCTCTTTCGTGGTCGGGGATGTGAATTATGTAATGAAAGCGGGTATCATGGCCGCCTTGGAATTTATGAGATCATGACGATCGGTCCCGGTTTAAGTGACCTGGTGAGTACCAAGGCTTCGATTGAAGCGATCAAAAAACAGGCGATAAGCGAGGGTATGGTGACGATGTTCGAATACGGCCTCGATCAAGTAAAGGCTGGGGTTACCACAATAGATGAAATTATGCGAGTGACTCAGTAATGCCCGAGTTTGCCTATAAAGCGGCTGGTGCCGACGGCTCCATTATTAAAGGTAGCCTGGTTGCCCACGACGAGGCCCAACTTGCGGCTCGCCTCAGTGCCGAAGGTCTGTTTCTGATCGAAGCGCGTCAGGATAAGTTAAAGCAGCTCTTAAACCGCCTTGATGATTTTGCCGTTGGTAGTCTGACCCGTCGCGATCTCATAGAATTTTGTAACAATCTTGCGGTGATGCTCAAAGCCGGAGTGCCTCTGGTCCGGAGTCTCGATGAATTGGGCAGTGACAGTGAGAATAAAATTTTAAGAAAGGCCTTAAAAAAAATTGTCGCCGGCATCATGGGTGGTGATAGTTTTTCGCAGGCCTTGACGAAGACGGGCTCATTTCCAAAACTCTTTGTCAGTCTGGTTGAAATTGGCGAAGAGTCGGGAAACCTCGATCGCACCCTTTCCGATATGGCGATTCACTATAAAAAGATCGACGTTCTCATTCGTAATGTCCGTAAAGCTCTGATCTATCCATGTTTTATTATGGTTGCTTTGCTTCTGGCAGCTTATGTTTTTCTAGCCAAAGTTTTTCCGCCCCTTTTTGAACTCTTAGAGCAGTTTGAGGTGCCGCTACCGACGGTTACCAAGGTTATTATGGCAATCTCGGAATCATTTAAAGCCAGTGGTCACTGGTATGGTCTGGGAATTGTTCTCTTTATTATCTTCTTTATTGCCATGCGCAGCCGCGATGAGACTAAGCGCTACCTCGACTGGCTTGAATTTAATCTGCCTCCTTTGGGAAAACTTTTTATCCAGATGCGGATGGCTTTTTTCATGCGCTATATGGCGCTGATCAGCAATGCCGGCATCGATCTCATCCGGGGCATTAAAATGTCGCTGTTATCGATCAATAATATAGTCTTTCAAGAGACTATGGAACGGGCCCGGCAGAAGATTATTGAGGGCTCACTTTTCTCCGATGCCTTGCGTGAAAGTCGTTATGTGCCGCGTATGACGATTCGCATGATTGCCGTTGGTGAGGAGTCGGGAACCCTGCCCGAACAGATGAACCTGGTTGCCGAATACTATAGTGAAGACCTTGAACGCAAAATTGCCACCGCTTTGGCCATGCTTGAGCCGCTTTTGCTTTTTGCCATGGGTGGTCTCGCTCTGGCTCTGGTCATGGGTATCCTCTTGCCGCTCTACAACCTGGTCTCCGAACTCTCAAGTTCGGTCGGTTCGGGTGGCGGTATGTGATTGAGTGAAAACAACTTATCTGTTTGGTTCCGGCTCTGACTAGTTAGGTTAAAGAAATGCTGAAAATTGTCGATAAGAAAAGAAATGGCTTTACCTTGATTGAATTGCTTCTGGTGATGGCGATTATCGGCCTTTTGCTGGCCCTGATTGTTCCCCGGGCGCAGCGGGCCCGGCTTGATGCCAAGTTTGCCGAGGTTCGGCAATGTGGTTCTGAGATCGCCGCAACGATCATGATCTGGGCTGAGGATAAGGCTCGTAACCAATATGGTAGCACTAATTTTACAACCAAAGATTTTATCTATTCGGATATTGAGCTGATTGAACCGGAGTTTACAAACTATAAGTTGTCTGGTAAGTATACTGGTAACGAAGCTTTTGATGGGGTTCAGGCGCTTATGTCAGTCGAACAAAGACCCAAGAACCCGTTCAATTTTGTTGACTATTTCGCCAAAACAAACGATGATCAGGTGGTTCGGGAAGAGTCCGTCGTTTATGACGAGTATGAACTGCCGGTTCCGAGTAAAAAGCCTGGCCTCCTCTTTTTCGCGGTTCAGCCCGACCCGGTTTTGCAGGAGTATCTTAACTTTTACCTGCTCTATACCGCCACCGTCGCCGTCGATGCTGAGACTGGTAGCTGGTATGGCGAGATGGATCACGAAAAGTATCAAGGTTTGCGCCACGGCATCTTCGTCGCCCGGCTCTACGACGACCAGGAGTACGGCGGTAGCGAGGAGAACCTCTTCGACTGGCGTCAGCAGCAGATGGGGAAGTGATTCAATCGACCATATTACTATAAAATAGTGTAACTATTCAGTGTAAGTAAAAAATTGTCAAGTATTGATATTTTTAGCAAATTCTGGGGACATAACCTGATTCTCCGAAGGAAATCGGGATTGTGTACCCTG
>DAOWIX010000084.1 GCA_030640695.1 Deltaproteobacteria bacterium
ATTGACGGCGGGCGGACAGCCACCGGCTTTGATGCCATTGAATGGGCAAAACAGGTTGACGGTTATGGAGTGCCGGTCATCCTTCCGACCAGTAAGGCAGGAGATGGCGTGCAAACCGGCTATGACCTACCGATAATTAAAGCTATCAGGGAAGCGGTTTCGGCTGAAGTAGTGGCCTCTGGCGGAGCCGGTAAACTGGAACATTTTTTTGACGCCGTCCAAGCGGGTGCTTCCATTTTGCTGGCCGCGTCGGTGTTTCATTTCGGACTTATAGGGATTGGTGATGTCAAAGACTATCTCCGCAGCCGAGGCATTCCAGTTCACTGACTCAGTGCTGGAAAGCCCATTCAAGCTTGACCGTGATATACTTTTTTCAAGAAGAAGACATGAAATCATCACAAAATAAGGTCACTACTCTTGCGGCAGCCATCACCTCACTCATCAAAGATAATTGCCATTTGAGTATTGGCGGTTTTACGATTAACCGCAACCCGATGGCTGCGGTTTATGAAATTATCCGGCAACGCAAAAGAGGGCTCCATCTCTATGCCCACTCTAACGGCCAGGGGGTAGATGAACTGGTTGGTGCCGGTTGTGTCCGTCGACTGGAGATCGCATATGCCGGCAGTGGTCGTTTCGCTCCGACCTGTGTTCGTTTCCGCAAGGCCGTGGAAAGGGGTGAATTGACCGTCGAAGACTACTCCAACTACCAAATGACGCTACGTTTCATGGCCGGAGCCATGGGTCTGCCCTTTCTGCCGACGCGCTCAGGACTAGGAACCGATATCATCAAACATTGGGGCTTCTCGAAAGAGTTAAGAAATAGTGATGAGACCTTGCCGAAGCAAAAGCTGGTTACCATCGACAACCCTTTTGGCAACTGGTGCGAATCACCAAAACTGGTTCTGGTTCCGGCTATCAACCCCGATGTAACAATTATCCATGTCCAACAGGCCGACCGCCGCGGCAATGCTCGAATTAAGGGTTTAACATTTGCTGATGTCGAGCAGGCGAAAGCCGCCCGCCACCTGATTATCACCTGTGAAGAGCTGGTCGAGGAAGATTTTCTCAAACGTGACCCGGACCATAACCAGATCCCTTTCATCCATGTCGATGCCGTGGTTCCGATACCATGGGGAGCCTACCCCACGGCCTGTTACCGGCACTATGATTATGACCCCCGCTACCTGAACAATTATCGCCAAGCAGCAGAGGATGATAAGAGCTACCAAACCTACCTTGCTGAAAAAATCCTGAAGCCCGCCGACCATCAAGAATTTCTCGCATTAAGCGACAAAAAACATCTAAAAAGCCTGGTCGCCGACCCTGAAACCGGCTACGCGGTCGGCTTGGAAAGAAGTTAAGATGACAGTGAGAATAGAGAACGGCTACAGCCGTCGGGAGATGATGACAATTGCTGCTGCCCGCGAGATCTTCGACGGCGAAATTGTCTTTTGTGGAACTGGAATCTCGATGCTGGCGGCGATGGCGGCCAAAAATATCAGCGCCCCACAAAGTACGATCTTTTTTGAAACCGG
This sequence comes from Deltaproteobacteria bacterium, assembly GCA_030640695.1. Classification (GTDB taxonomy): domain Bacteria; phylum Desulfobacterota; class Anaeroferrophillalia; order Anaeroferrophillales; family Tharpellaceae; genus Tharpella. The sequence goes on from DAOWIX010000084.1 coordinate 1,539, forward strand.
AGCTATCGATTCACGGCTCGAAGAGGTACCGCTGGCCGTTGCTGATTCTCGCGTCATGTACCTAACCGCCGTCAATGGCGGTCTTGCCGAAGCCTTTGCAACGATGCAGAACCGTTTCACCGGTAGCCGGGTAGTCGGAATCTTAGGAGCCGCCCAGATCGACATCTACGGCAACCTCAACTCAACCGTCATCGGTGACTACCAGCAGCCTGATGTCCGTTTCTCAGGCAGCGGCGGAGCCTGTGATGTCGCCAGTTTCGTCAACCGAACAATCATCTTCATGCAGCATGAAAAACGCAAATTTGTTGAAAAACTAGATTATTTAACAAGTCCCGGCTGGATCAACGGGCCCGGTGGCCGGGAACGGATTGGTTTGGGGCCGGGAGGCCCGGAAACGGTGATCACCAATCTCGGAATTTTGCGTTTCGCCAAAGAGACCAAGAAGATGTATCTGGCCGCCTGCTACCCCGGCGTCACGCCCGAAGAAGTTCAACAAAAAACCGGTTTTGCCCTTGACCTGGAGCGGGCCGAAGCCTTCCCACCACCAACCAACGCTGAACTTAAGATCCTGCGCGAGCGCTGCGACCCTCAACGCCTGATCCTGAATTAGTCACAAGTCGTCAGTTGTCAGTATTTTCGGCCTCTATACCTCGCAGGTACCGGGTTTAGAAATATCCCAACCCTTATTGTCAACCCGCGTAATCATAACCGGGCAAGGAGCATGACGCATCACCTTCTCGGCAACACTGCCAAGCAGGATATGAGAGAGCCCGGTATGACCATGGGTCGCCATAACAATCAAGTCGACATCAATCTCCTTGGCATAATTGACAATCTCTTCATAGGGCACGCCGTGACGGATTTCACCATCGCAGGCAATCCCGGAAGTTTCGCAGTAACCGGCACAGCTGACCACTTCACCCTTGATCGTCTCCTGAACTTTAGAGATAAACTCACTACCAACCTCGAGAGTGGCATAAGAGGGCATATCTTCAATCACCGAGAGGAGGTGGAGAGAAGCATCAAAATTGCGACAAATCTCAACGGCATAACGTAAAGCACTGCGACTATTTTGCGAACCATCGGTCAAAACCAAAACTTTTTTTATCAGCATGACACCCTCCTTAGGATAAATTCCCTACAGATGTTAACGATAACTTGATTTTTACAAGTATTATTAAAGCTGAGATAAACAAGCTTGTCAAGTAGGATTGCACTCAATGTAACTATTTTCATAACTATTCAGGTGCCCACAGTTCAAAAATTAAGTTGCAGCAGATAACGACGAACATTGCTTCGCCCTGCTTCGCAAGGGGACACAGCTCAGAACGGCTCGGGCTAGAGCCCTGCCTCAGAGCAATGTCCCCGCATCAAGACAATTTGAAGACGGCACCTGAATAGTTACCTGTTTTCACTATAGACCCTTTCAATTCCCCTGTTCAAGCCGTTTTCTCATCTCGCTATAGTGAAAGAACCTTTCCCAATCGAGAAGCCCGGCCAGGGCGCGTGAGGTAATACGATAACCGTTCTCTTCTAAAATAGCCGCCGGATTCAAGCCCCCGATAACCACGGCGCCGAAACTGCCTTCATTGACCGGGATATCAAGCAGCGCCTGCCCCGGCCAACCCAAAGCCATAAAGCCTCCCATACCTATAACATCAAGCCTTTCAACCAAATTCTCGACCAATCCCCTACTGTCGGCGGGAAACTCACGAAAACTGGCCCCGATTTTGCCATTTCCGGTGGCGATTGCCCCCCGGCAATCAGTCATACCACTTCTGATAAAGACCTCAAGGGGATCAAGACTGGTACCATCATAATTTATAATCTCGACAAAACGAACCGCCTCTTTCTCCTGCAATTCGAGCAAGCCACCGAAACGGGAGTTTGTGGGAATCCCATATTGCAACAAAACCCCATTCAAGGTTATTGAGCAAACCGTGGCAAATCCGACATAACCAGGAGGAATGATGGCCCGCCCAACATGCTCACCAGGGTAGAGCAACGACAGCATCTCTCCCATGGCAAACCCATCAGTAAAAACCCTCTCGATTTCAACTTCACAAAACTTCAGATCTTCCGGTTTGGCCAACGAAACATTAACGACAACCGTACCCGTCTCACTCTCCAGATCAAAACTCATTCGATAGGTCATCTGGTTGATTTTAGCTGAGAGAAAACCGACTTTTTCAATTATCCCGGTCGCTTCCAACTCCTCGATACCCAACTCACTTATCTGACGCCCTCGTTTACCAAAATTCAGTGTGAAGCCAACTTCGTCCATTTTGTGAAGATATAGTCGCACGGTCCGCTCACTGATCTCGTAACCGGTACGCAGAAGCTCCACCATGATCTTGCGACCACTCAGCGGTTTGTCGGTCTCTTTAAGAATCCGTAAGATGGCCTGTTCTTTGCGGTTCATGCACTCTCCGTTTTTATAACTTCCTAGTCCGGCAGAACCGGAAACAAATAGATAACCAAGTCTTTGATGTAGACATAAGTAAGTCAGAAACGGCTTAAAAGTCAAGAATCAAA
>DAOWIX010000014.1 GCA_030640695.1 Deltaproteobacteria bacterium
ATCATTGCTGTCCGGTAGGCAATTTGCTTAGACGAATTCTAGGGATATCGGGTTGTTTTTGCGCCCTGAGCAATAGCGAAGAAGTGCCCTTGGGGTGTATCGTCTCGCAAAATTTTGTTGTTTTTACCAGCGAATAGAGCCATGAAAATTGCGACTGTCTAAGCGAGGCACGAGTGAGTTTCGCAATTTTGGCGTAATGAGCGCTGGAAAAACAAAAAATTTGCGTAAGAAGTTGAAGAAAATGACCCGATATCCCGGGTTGAAATTACTTAACCGAACAACACTGTTTTTAAATAATTTTTCATCACAACGGTATATTACCGTGATGTCCGGGACGGCGACGCCGTTCTTTACCGCGCAGAAGACGTAAGGACCGGGTCAAACAGCGGCGGGTTTCGCGGGGCTCAATAATGTCCTGAACATAGGTCACTTGCGAAGCCAGGGAGAGAGAATCGGCATAGAGTTCACGATATTGAGCAACTTTTTCGGCCTTGAATTGTTCAGGTTCGCCAGCTTCCTTGAGCTCTTTACCATAAAAAAGGCCGACCGCCTGCTCGGCTCCCATGGCCCCGATCTCGGCCGTCGGCCAGGCAAAGATAAGATCGGTACCAAAACCCGGCAAAACCCCCATGCCCAAAGCCGCACCCCCATATACTTTACGCATCAAAACCGCTACTTTGGGTACGGTTGCTTCGGAAAGAGCATAGAGAACCTTGGCTCCATGAGTGATTATGCCGGCATGTTCCTGATCTCTGCCGGGAAGATAACCGGGCGTATCAACCAACAATACCAGAGGGATATTAAAACAGTCACAAAAACGAATAAAGCGAGCCTGTTTAAGCGAACTTTCAACCGTCATACAACCAGCTTTAACCAATGGCTGATTGGCAACTATCCCAACCGTATATCCGTCGATACGGGCGAAACCGACAATAATCTCTCCGGCAAAGCCAGCTTTTACTTCGCAGAAATCACCCATATCAACAAGCTCGGCAATTACCTTATGCATATCATAGGCCCGGGTCGTACGAGCCGGAACCAGATCATTAAGACGATCAGCCAGACGTTCTGGATCGTCTTCATTTTCCCGGCGAGCCGCAGGTTTTTGCCAATTGTCAGGCAAGAAATCAAGTAACCTTCTGATTTCAGCAAAACAGTCGAGTTCACTTTTAACCTTAAAATCGGCGACCCCGGTCTTGCCACAGTGAACATCAGCCCCGCCCAGTTCCGCCATTGAGACCTCTTCACCGGTCACCGATTTGATCACTTTAGGACCGGTAATAAACATATGGGACTGTTTATCAACCATGAAGATAAAATCCATCAGGGCCGGCGAGTAGACCGATCCTCCGGTACAGTTGCCAAGGATCGCGGCAATCTGGGGAATCACGCCAGAACTTAAGGTATTGACATAAAAAACGACCCCTGCATGCTTTTCATCGCTGACCCGATAGGGATCATCACTGCCCGCTAGTTCCGGACGCACAACTCGCGCCCCCGGCGAATTATTGAGAGCAATTATTGGCACCCCCATATTCATTGCCAGTTCATGAATTTTATAGAGTTTACGACCATGCATATAACCTTGTGAGCCACCGAGAACAGTGGCATCTTGAGCATAAAGACAGACCTCGCGACCAGCAATCGTCCCATGGCCGGTGACGATACCATCTCCGGGAGCACCCTCTCGATATTTAATAAGACGGTTAAATTCGACAAAACTCCCCTCATCAAGCAGCGCCGCAATCCGTTCCCTGGCCGTCAAGTTGCCTTTGGCATGCTCTTTATCAATCTTTGCCTGACCGCCCCCAAGGGCCGCCGCCGCCTTAACCTCCCTTAAACGTTTAATCTTCTCTTGCATAACTTATTTCTCCTTTTAAACTGAATCAGAAAATACCCCTTTTGTGAAAATCTCAAGAAACATCTCACCCAAGGCCTCGGCCGTAACGGTGCCGTCTTGCTGAAACCATTTACAGGTATAGTGAACCATACCAAAAAACGCGAATGCGGCAACCGCCGGAGGCATCGGTTTCATGATACCTGTGGCCTGTAATTGCCTGAATATATCGGTCAGAGCTTTGGTATAGCACCGCTCTTTTTCAATCACCTGATGCCTGTAGGCTTCACCAAGTTTATCGATATCATTGATCAACAAGACCAGACGATCACGATCACCAGCATAAAAACCGCTGTAAAAAAGCATAAATTGGCGCAACTTTTCAACCGGAGTGACATCTAAGCCACATATCTTTTCGATCTCGATAAGGGCAGCAGTAATATATTCATCGAGGAGCCTGAACAAGAGCTCCTCCTTACTTGTAAAATAGTGATAGAGAGAACCCTTCTGCAGACCCATAGCCCTAGCCAGATCATTTATTGAGGTTCCGTGATAACCCTTTTCAGCAAAGAGAGCTGCAGCCGTATTAAAAAGCTGTTCCTGTTTATGAATAAATTTTTCCGTCATAAAAAATACCGACCGATCGTTAGATTTTAATAAAAATAGAGATATACAAAAAGCAATCTGAATGCAAGTTAAAAGTTGAATAAAATGTAACTATTTTTTTGAGTAGAGTGGAGAGATATCCCACAAACGGCGAACGATGGCCGAAAATTTTTCGACAAAAACATCAACCTCGGCCATTGTCGTCCAACGACCCAAACTAATACGAAGCGAGCCTTGGGCAAGATCGGAACTGATCCCCATCGCTCTAAGGACAGGAGAACCCTGATGTTCACCACTGGAACAGGCAGAGCCGGCGGAGACCGCGATATCTTCAATATCAAGATGAGCCAACAGGGATTCGCCATCTATATAGGGAACACTTAGAGATGTGGTATTGGGAACTCTGAGACAACGATGGCCGTGAAATATCAATTGCTGATCCAGGGAGGCTACCAATTCAAACTCAAGGCGATCGCGTAACTGTTGAATCCGGAGACCCTCATCAGCCATCCCGACAGTCAGTATTTCGCAGGCAATTCCAAGCCCCGCCATACCAGCAAGATTTTCAGTGCCACTGCGTAGACCACTCTCCTGCCCGCCGCCGTGCAACAACGGTTCAAGTTCGACCCCCGAACGTATCCATAAGGCACCCACTCCTTTGGAAGCATAGACCTTATGGCCGGAAATAGAGAGCAGATCGACCCCTAGGGCCTTTACATCAATCTCAACTTTACCAAAAGCCTGAACCGCATCCGTATGCAGAAGAATGCCTCGAGGTTTGGTAAGTTCGGCAATTTCGGCCAACGGAAAAAGAACCCCGGTCTCATTATTGGCAAGCATCAAAGAGACCAGAACCGTATCATCGTTAAAGGCGGCAGCGACCTGAGCAGACGTTAGAGTTCCGTCGGTAGCTACCGGCAAAACTGTAACCAGAGCCCCCATATTTTCAAGATAGCGACAACTCTCGGCCACGGCAGGATGCTCAACGCCCGAGATAATCACATGCGCTTTACGACCCTGTAAAAGATAAGGTAAAACCACCCCCTTGAGAGCCAGGTTATCACTCTCCGTACCCCCCGAGGTAAAACAGATCTCTTCGGGTTCGGCATTAAGGACAACGGCCACCTGTAAACGGGCCTTTTTTACAATCTCAGCCGCAGGTCTCCCGAAACAATGGCTACTCGAAGGATTGCCAAAAT
>DAOWIX010000120.1 GCA_030640695.1 Deltaproteobacteria bacterium
TCAGAGCTATCTCGATGTGATGGATACCCCAAGGGCACTTCCTTACTTCGTTCGGGCGCAACCTTTAGTTCTGTCCTCGTTAGAGAGGGCGAAGCAAAGTTCGCCGCTATCCGCTGTAACTTTACAGCCCTCGCATCCATTCCTCTCTAAGAGGGACGGCGCCGTTTAAGGCTTCATCGATCATTTTGAGGGCGGCTTCGCGTTGGGCCGGTGAGTGGATTTTGATGGGCAGATAGTTGGAGGCGTGGTTGGCCATGAACATGCCGCGGCTTAATTTAGTCCAGGTGATCATCTCTTTAAGTTCGAGGAGCAGACCAAGTTGGTCGGGCAGGGTGAAATTCCCCTGACGTTCGGCTTCTTCGAGAAGGGTGCCGGGTGCAATCATGGTTACCAGAGCCCCGACATAGTTGGGGTCGATGGCACTTAAGACTTCACCGGTTTTGCGGGCGTGGATTAATGAACGTTCCTGGCCGGCAATGCCGATCATGACCGTGGTCGAGAGCCGGATACCGGCCTCTTTAACCTTGTTGCAAAGGGTGATCGACTCCTCTCCGGTGGTGCCTTTGTCGATGGCGTTAAGGGTCTCATCGTCGCCGCTCTCCAATCCGTAATAGATTATTCCCAGCTTTTTTTCGCGCAGTAGATTGAGCTCTTCCAGGGAGCGGCGGCGTAAGGATTTGGCCGAGGCGTAGATGCCGATCCGGGTTAAACGAGGTAGTTGCTCATTGATCTCTTCAAACAGTTGGTAGAGTCGTTTGAAGGGGATGACCAGGGCATCGCCGTCGGTTATAAACATCCGGCGGGCACCGGGGAAGGCTTGGGCCGCATAGCGGATGTCAGCAGACAGGGTGGCTTCGTCCTTGATCCTGAAGCGAACTCCGGTATAGGTCGGGCAGAAGGTACAGCGGTTATGGGAACATCCGACAGTTACCTGAAGGATGATACTGCGAGCCTCACTTGGTGGGCGAATAATATTGCCTTCGTAATGCATGAAAAGTTTCCTGGGTTAAGTTGATAGTTGGAGATGATGCTGGATTATTGTTAAATTTATGAGTGCCGTAGCTAACACAAAAAAGAGTTGCTTGGCAATGGTTTTTGGAAAATTTATAGCCTCAAATACGAGAGCTTTGGAAGAATTATGAAAATAAACACGGTTGAATTTATTAAAAGTGCGGCGGAGTTTTCTCAGGCGCCAGTTGACGGACTGCCTCATCTGGCGGTTGCCGGTCGTTCGAATGTGGGGAAATCGACCCTTATCAACTATCTTCTCGGGCGCCGTTCTTTAGCCCGCACCAGCGGCAAGCCCGGCCATACCCGGTTACTCAATTTTTTTCTCGTCAACAAAGCCTTTTACCTGGTCGATCTGCCGGGTTATGGTTATGCTGCTGTGGATCGAAAAACCAAGGGCGAGTGGGGGCCCATGGTGCACGACTATCTTGAGGGTCATCCGGATGTTAAAGCGCTTTTGCTGCTGATGGATCTGCGGCGGGAACCCGCTCAAGAGGAAGCCCGGCTGATGGCCTGGTTGGGTAAATCCGGCCTGCCATTTTTTCCGGTTTTAACCAAAATTGACAAACTGAAACCTCAGGCTCGCGCCAAAAAATTGCGTTTCTGGCGTGAGCAGATGCAGGGAGAGGTTGCTTCAGGCGCCCTCTCCCCGGTTTCCGCCCTGCTCAAATTGGGCCGTGAAGAGTTGTGGGCAAAGGTTGCTCCTTTGCTTGTCAAAGAATCTGATGCCGAGGCATAGTCGTGCGTAACGAGAGTGGCTTGAGTCTGGAAAAAGGGGCGGTTCGCAAAAATTGGGGCGGCCGTTTTCCGATCGCCCTGGGCTATCCCAACCACTACTCTCTGGCCATGAGCAATCTTGGTTTTCAGACTATCTACCATCTCTTGAACCGGGATGTTCGAGTGGTTGCCGAGCGTTTTTATTTGCCGGAGAAGTTGGAAGCGGGGTCGCAATCCGGGGCGGGAAGTAGGGCTTTTGAACCCCTTTTGACGCAAGAGAGCCGCCGTCCGGTGGCCGAAACTGGGGCGCTTATCTTCTCCATCTCATTTGAGCGCGACTATCTCAATCTCGTGACCCTGCTGCAACAGGCCGGTCTGGCGCCACTCGCAAAAGACCGAGATGAAAAGCAACCTCTGGTTCTGGTTGGCGGGGTTACATCTTTCATTAATCCGCTACCTCTTTTTCCCTTGGTAGATGGTTTTTTGCTGGGGGAAGGGGAGTCGCAGATTCCCGTACTGATTGAAACCTTACTTGAACATCAGAGCCTTGACCGAAAGCGTTTGCTTAAAGAGCTGGGCCGGGTTCCTGGTTTTTTGCTGGCCGATTTTCCGGTCCGGCAAACTATCACCCTGCCTCGGGCCGAGGTTGATAGTTTTGTCCCGCGCACCTTTGTTGCAGGGAGTGGGGCACAAGTTTTTACCGACACTCTCCTGGTTGAAGTCAATCGCGGATGTCCTCGGGGGTGTCGCTTTTGTGCCGCCGGTTTTGTCTATCGCCCTTTTCGTAATAGATCCTTGGATTGTCTAAAGGAAGCGATTAAAGCCGGGGCCGAATTCGGTTTTAAAAAAGTCGGTCTGGTGGGCTCTGCTCTGGGTGACTATCCCGATCTCAAAAAACTCTGTTCCTGGCTCGTTGAGGAGGAGCTTTCGTTCAGTTTCTCCTCGTTGCGGATCGACACGATTGATGATTGTCTGCTTGAACTATTACAAGCGGGTGGCGTCAAATCAATTACGATCGCCCCGGAAGCGGGATCCGAGCGCTTGCGCCTGGCTTTGCGTAAAGGTTTGTCTGAAGAGGTTATCCTGGCTCAAGCGGCCCGGGTCGCCGCTGCCGGGATTGGTCGTCTGAAACTCTACTTTTTGATCGGACTGCCGCAAGAGACCGAGGCCGATCTTGAAGCTATTGTCGAACTCGTCAAGAAAATTAAAAAAGTGATGTTGGCCGCCCGCTCTCGGCGCCAGCTCAATATCGCTTTAAACGTCAGCATCAACCCGTTTGTTCCCAAACCCCACACGCCCATGCAATGGGCTCCCTTTGCCCCCCTTAATGAACTCAAGAAAAAACAGAAATTTTTAGCTCGTGAACTACGCCGGCCCGGTGGTGTTGAGGTTGAGATGGAGAGCCCCGTAAATGCCGCCTGGCAGGCCCTGCTTAGTCGTGGCGGGCCCGAGTTAGCCCCTGTTCTAATCGATCTTGCCTCCCATTCCAGCGGTCAAACCCGCTATCTCAAAAAAATACTGGCCGAAAACACCGAAAAACTTGCGGCCCTTGATCCCTCCCACCCCCTACCCTGGGATTTCATTCCCCAAACTACGCCCCGTGACTTTCTGTTACGTGAATATCGTAAGGTCAGTGAATTAGATCGATATTTAGATTGACTTTCCATATTACAGTAGTATATACATAGGTCATTGTACTGTTTAAATAGTAGGTGTAATAAGGCGAAATTTTTTTCTATGTTTTGCCTTTAATATCGTAATAGGTGGAAATTCAACACACCTATTACGGGTAATATCATGGAAACTTTCCACTTATTTACAATGTTGAACTAAGCCCGCTAGCGCGGGAGCAGGAACAAATATCATATAAAATCAAATACTTAACTTAAATTAAGTCGGTAAAACACATCACGATGAGTCCGGCAACAGTACAGCAGATCATGAAAGTTGGTTACGCTGAATTTGAGCGAAACCATATCCTTCCCAGCCATGTTCGCAGGGCTGCACACAAACTTATGGCATGCCGTACGGCGACCCTCGGAGGACACGTACAATCCTGTCCTGGTGGTCACTTTCAACGCCATTGGTACAACTCCTGTAAACACAGATCCTGCCCGCAATGTGCCTCAATTCAAATCGAGCGATGGCTGCTTAAGCAAAAAGCCAAGTTACTTGATTGTCCGCATTACCACATGATTTTTACCATGTCTCATGATCTCAATTCTTTGTGGTTACAAAACGTCGGCTTCATGACCAAGTTGTTTTTTAAAACGGTTAAGGAAACCTTGTATGCCTTTTTTGACAATTCTCGCCATTTAGGCGCCCGGCCAGGGATAATCACCTCACTCCATACCTGGAACCAGACATTGCATCTCCATCCTCATCTTCATTGCCTGATCACCGGCGGCGGCTTAACAAGTGAGGGTCAATGGACTGAGGTGAAAAACGGTTACCTTCTCCCGGTAAGAGCAGTAATGGTGAAATTTCGCGGCAAGCTGCTCAGCTACATTGAAGATGCACTGAAAGCCGGCAATCTTCAACTACCCAAAGAGATGACGCGGCAAGAGTGGAATCGCCTGAAACGTAAAATGAGACGACAAAAATGGAATGTCAACATTCGACAACGTTATAA
>DAOWIX010000139.1 GCA_030640695.1 Deltaproteobacteria bacterium
AGATTGCGAGCTCTCAGAAAAGGGGTGTTGATGATACTGTTCGGGAGGAGTTTCGTTTAAGTCGTAATGAGAGTGCGGAAGAGTCGCGGCGTTTGCGGGAAGAGGTGGCGCGGGCCCAGAGGGCTGCCAGTGTGACCGTGGTTAAGATTATCAGTCAGGTCGGGAAGGTGCAGCAGGAGGGTTTGGGGGCGCTTGAAAAAAGGGTTCAGTCGATCTCAGAAGCCCATGAAATTCGTTTTGAAAAACTGCGGGAGACGGTTGCCACGCAGTTGCAGTTATTGCAGGAAAACAATGAGAAAAAGTTAGAGCAGATGCGGCAGACCGTTGATGAGAAGCTGCAGAGTACTTTGGAAAAACGGTTGGGGGAGTCATTTAAGTTGGTCAGTGAGCGGCTCGAGGCGGTGCAGCGCGGTTTGGGAGATATGCAGAATCTTGCAAACGGGGTTGGAGATCTCAAGCGCATGTTGACTAATGTCAAAGCGCGGGGAACCTGGGGTGAATTTCAGCTCGGTGATATCCTGGGGCAGATATTGACTCCAGATCAGTTTGCCAAGAATGTTCAGCCGAAAGCTGACTCTGGGGAGATTGTCGAGTATGCTGTCCGTCTTCCGGGGCCGGGTGATTTACCATCAATCTGGTTGCCGATAGACGCCAAGTTTCCTCAGGAAGATTACCAGAGACTCTTGGATGGGGCGGAGATTGCAGATTCGGTCGCTGTTGAAAAAGCAACCGCTGCCCTGATTCGATCGATTCAGAGTTCAGCCAAAGATATTGCTGGAAAATATATTGACCCACCCCATACGACAGATTTTGCAATCATGTTTCTGCCGACTGAGGGTCTCTATTCTGAAGTTTTGCGGCAGCCGGGCATGGTTGAGAGGTTGCAGCAGCAACATCGGGTTGTGGTGGCGGGTCCCACGACCTTGGCCGCTATCTTGAACAGTTTGCGGATGGGTTTTCGCACCCTGGCTATTGAAAAGCGTTCGAGTGAGGTCTGGACGATCCTTGCGGCCGTAAAAACAGAGTTCGGCAAGTTTGAAGAGGTTTTGTCAAAAGTTAAAAAACAGCTCGATACGGCATCCAGTACCATTGCCATGACCGAGGTACGAACCCGGGCGATGGATCGTAAATTACGGGATGTGGAGGATTTACCGATGGCGGAGTCATCTCGACTTTTGGGACTTGATCAGGTTAGGAAAAAATAATTTTCTGATCTTCGAAAGAGGCTTGACTTTTATCTTTTTTAGTTTAAGATTCGAGCGTTTGTTTTTGCTGGCAGAGAGAGCATTAAGTTTGGTTTACGGGGTTTCCGTTTAATTTTTCGGAGACCTCGATTGTTTTGATCACTTGGCAAAAGGTGGCTCTAATAAGTTGTCGTTGACTTTAGACAGGAGAGTTTTAACGTGATTGAAGTGCAGGGTTTAAATAAGTTTTATGGTGATTTTCAGGCCTTAAAAGAGCTTGATTTTACCATAAACAGGGGTGAGATATTAGGCTTGCTCGGCCCAAATGGTGCCGGCAAGACGACAACCATGCGGATTTTGACCTGTTTTTTACAGCCCTCATCGGGAACCATTAAGGTCGAAAATTATAATATTCTTGATCACCCATTAGAGATTAAGAATATGATCGGATATTTGCCTGAGTCTGCACCTCTTTACGGTGAGATGCTGGTTTACGACTATCTTGCCTACGTTGCCGCCATGCGGGGTCTTGATGGCGGGCTTAAGGTTGAGAGAATTGCTAAGCTGATTGAACTCTGCGGGCTTAAAGAGGTTATTCATAAAGCGGTTCATGAACTCTCCAAAGGTTATAAACAACGCGTTGGCCTGGCTCATGCGATGATGGGGGATCCTGAAATTCTGGTTCTTGATGAACCGACTTCAGGCCTTGATCCCAACCAGATTGTTGAGATCAGGCAGCTGATCAAAGAGATCGGTAAAGAGAAAACCGTGGTCTTTTCAACCCATATTTTAAGTGAAGCCGAGGCCACTTGTGATCGGGTCGTGATTATTAATCGTGGGGTTATTGTGGCCGATGGGGCGACTGATCGACTGGCTCGGGAATTTGGTGGCGGGGCGGTTGTTGATGTCGCGCTGCAGCATCCTGATGCACAGTTTGTTGTCGCTGAGCTTAAACGGGTTGTCGGGGTTGAGCGCCTTGAAGAACTTTCGGAAGTCGGAGAAGGTTTGGTCAAAATGGCAATTTTCAGTAAGGAAGACGAGGATATTCGACCGGCTCTCTACCGGGTGATTCGTGAACAGGGTTGGGATCTGCTCGATTTTCATCGGCGGGCCGAAACCTTAGAGAATGTCTTCGCTCAACTGACACGGGAGAATTAGTTATGAGTGGTGCTTTGACGGTTTTCAGAAAGGAGCTTAGAGGTTTTTTCTTCTCTCCGATCGCCTATATCGTAATTACGACCTTCCTGTTGCTTTCGGGATGGTTTTTCTTTTCAACGTTTTTTCTCTATAATCAGGCCGAGTTAAGAAATTTTTTCGGTCAGTTGCCGATTATTTTTGCGTTCATTGTACCGGCTGTAACCATGCGGCTTTTTTCCGAAGAGCTCAACAGCGGTTCTTTTGAGTTACTTTCTACTTTACCGATCACTGATTCCTCAATTGTTATTGGTAAATTTCTGGCAGCTCTCATCTTTATCGCCCTGATGCTTTTGCCGACGATTGCCTACGCTTTCAGTGCAGCTCTGCTCGGTGATCTCGACTGGGGGCCGGTATTCGGGGGGTATTTCGGGGCCTTGCTGTTGGCCGGAGCCTATGCCGGAATCGGCCTCTTTGCCTCATCCTTGACAAAAAACCAGATTGTCGCTTTTATCATCGGGATGGCGATCTGTTTTATGCTGACGATTTTTGATCGCATGCTCTTCTTTGTACCGGAGAGTGTTTTAGCAGTTTTTGCCTATCTTGGCTCGACAACTCATTTTCAGAATATCTCCCGGGGGATTATCGATACCCGGGATCTGCTCTATTTTTTCAGTATAATATTTCTTGCCCTTTACGCTACAACCTTTGTGCTGAAAGAGAAGAAATAGGAGGTTTTTACCGTGCAGACGGATAATCGTATGGTTAAAAGCGGTCCCTTTGGCCGTTATGGTAAACTTTTGCTTTATGTTGTCGTTGTGGTGCTGATCAATCTTGTTGGGGTCACTCTTTTTACCCGTTTTGATTTGACGGCCAACCGCGTTTATTCACTTTCACCAGCCAGTAAAGAGGTGGTTGCCACTCTTTCCGAACCTCTAACGTTTAAAGTCTTCTTCTCGGCCAACTTGCCGGCTCCCTACAATGGAGTTGAGCGCTATATTCATGACCTTCTTCAAGAGTATGCCCTGGCCGGAAATAAATATTTTAACTATCAGTTCCATAACCCTGCGGGTGATGATGAAACTGCCGTTCAGAATCAGGAATTGGCCCGTAGTTACGGGATTTCGCCAGTGCAGATCAGGGCTATTGAACAAGATGAGGTCAAATTTAAAAAAGCCTATATGGGGTTGGCTATAATTCATGGTGATCTGGTTGAAAGTCTTCCCGCAATTACGACAACCGAGGGGCTTGAATATCAGTTGACGACAGCTATCCGGCGCATGAATAACAAAATCAGTCGCCTGTTGGTTTTACCGGAAAAGATCAAGGTCGAGCTCTTTCTCTCCTCGTCCTTGGAGCTTGTCGGGCCCTATATGAACCTTGAAAATCTGGACTTATTGCCGGATTCGATCAGCGGCATGGTCAGTCGTCTCAATGATCAGCTCTATAACCGGCTGGAGTTCTCTTTTCATGACCCTTCAAAAGATCCAGAGGCAGCGACAAAAGCGCTTGCGGGTCAGGTTATGGAACTTAAATGGAAAGATTTCAGTAATCGACAGGGGCAGAGTATCGTTGGTGATCATGGTTATGCCGGTTTGACGGTCTCTTTTTCCGGACAGCGTCAGGATATGCATCTGATTTCAGTGGCCCAGGTACCGATTTTCGGTACCCAGTACATGTTGACTCCGCTTGAAGACCTCGAGGTGATGCTCAATATTGCGATTGAGAATGTTATTGGTATCAATGAGAAGATCGCCTATTTGGGTAGTCATGGCACTCTGCCTTTACAGGCGGCGCAGGCTTCGCCGGGACAGCCTCAACCCGAAGCGGCCTCCAATTTTCATCGATTGCTGGCCCAAGAGTATACCCCTGATATGGTAACTTTGGAGCAGATGAGTTTGCTCTCCGGGGTTAAAACCCTAATCATCGCCCGGCCAACTGAAACGTTTACCGATTACGAACTCTTCCTGCTTGATCAATTCTTTTTACAAGGTAACAACCTGGCGCTCTTCTATGATCCCTTCCAAGAAAAAATGCCGTCCCAGAATATGATGATGATGGGTCAGGGGCCGAGCTATGTACCGGTGGCGACGGGGCTGGAGAAATTGCTGGCCCACTATGGCGTTGATGTCGGGAAAGCCTATGTCATGGATCAGGAGTGTTTTAAGCAGCAACTTCCTCCAGCTCAGGGCGGCGGCGAGCGGGCTCTCTACTTTGCGCCATTGCTGGAAAATCGGAATATTAATAAAGATTACCCTTTTATTAAGAATATTAAAGGCCTGGTGATGATCAAGGCGGCACCGCTTACAGTTGATAGTGAAAAGTTGGCGGGGGCCGATATTAAGGCGACAGAACTGTTCTCCTCTTCCGAGAGATCTTGGTTGATGGAGGATCGTATCGACCTTAACCCGATGCAGATGCAGCCTCCGCTTGAGAGTTCTGAATTTGACCGTCACGCCCTGGCTTATCTGCTCGAAGGCTCCTTTACGAGTTACTTCAGCGGTCGTCCGCTACCGGAAAAGTCTGAGCCTTCTAAAGTTTCCGAGACTCCGGCAGAGGAGGAGCTCAAGGGTGGAGAACAAAAAGAGAGTAAGATTTTAACTTCACTAGTCGATGAGGGCGGACTTGAGAGCCGCGGCGTACGTCTAGAGAAAGGTAAGCCTGGTCGTCTGATTGTGGTTGGGTCGGCTGATATCCTGCGTGATAACATTGTCGATGAAGGGGGGGCAACACCGAATGCTCAGCTTCTCATGAATATGGTGGATTATCTCAACGATCGTCAAGAGTTAGCGGTGCTACGCAGTAAAGCGCAGCGTTTTAATCCGCTGGTTGACATTGCTCCGGAGAGTCGCAGCCTTATTAAAGCGGCAAACCTGGTGGGGTTGCCGCTACTGGTTATCTTCGCCGGTCTGATCGCCTGGTTAAGGCGCGGTGCCCGCCGCCGTAAACTCCGGCAGATGTTTCTTAAGAGAGTGTGAAAATTACAAGCTGTCAATTCGTAATTAATAAGCGGATGGTAAAGTTATGAAAAAAGAGTATCTTCTGTTAGTGGTTGTAATTATTGGTCTCGGGGCCCTGCTTTTCTATCAGAAAAAAGGGCGCACCAACTATCAATTGCCGGAACTGCCAATTTTGCAAAAGGCTGCAGATCGGTTGCTTATTGAGAGGGCTGGCGAGCTTACCGAGATCTGTTTGGTTGAGGGTAAATGGGTGGTGGGGCCGCAACAATACCGGGCTGATAGCGACCGCGTTAAGAAGATGATTGCCGAGGTTAAGGATCTCAAACTGACGGCTTTAGTTTCTGAGAGGGGGAATTATCAGATTTATGATCTGGTGGCTGAGAAAAAGTTTAAGATCTCGCTCTTTGGTGCAGATCAACTCTTGCGAGAAATTCAGATTGGGAAAAATAGTGCTTCCTTGCGTCAGACCTATGTGATGCTTAAGGGTGACCCTAAAGTCTATCAAGCTCTGGGTAACTTAAAAAGCAATCTTTTCTCGAGTGTTGCTGACCTCCGTGATAAAAAGGTACTTGAGATTAGCGGAGAGCAGTTGGCCGGAATTGATGAGATTGTCCTGGATCGGCTGGAGGATGACAAGCGTCAAGTTTTGAAGCTTGCCAAGCTTATGCCTGAACCGGTTGCTGATGATGGAAAGAGTGAGCAAGCACCGGCTTCAGTTGTCGTCTGGCAGCTGGAGAGTGGGGTTCCGGTGGTGATCGATAAGGTTGACAGGCTGCTTAAAAGTCTTGCCGATTTAAAGTGCGAAAGTTTTATTGAGGATCGTCACTCTGAAGCCTTCAGTAAGCCGCTCTACCGAGTCGTTGTGCGAGGCGGAGGGGAGGAGTTTTGGTTAGCCCTTATGGCCCCTGAAGATGATAAATACCCGGCTCTCTCATCTTACTCACTTGAGCCCTTCTGGTTGCCTTCCTGGCGGGCGGAGAAAATTATTAAGGGGTTTTCTGTTGACACCACTTCAGAGAGAGCCGCCGAGAGTAAATGATAGTGTACTTTAAGAAATTTGTCTG
>DAOWIX010000134.1 GCA_030640695.1 Deltaproteobacteria bacterium
AAGAACTGCCGCCCGCTGGCAGGCGCCAGCCTCCAAAGAACACAAAACCAGAACCAAACGAACCCGCTCAAGCATTTCAGATTCAGGGTAGTGCTGCAAAAACGTCTCCAGCTCGGACCGGGCAAAATCGTAGAGCCCATCTTCAAAGGCGCCAAAGGCCACTTTGGCATCATCATACTCATCAGCTGACACTGGCGCCCCCCCTAAAGCGCCAAAAAAGATCAGTAACGAAATCAGAAATACTGCTACTATCTTACTCGATTTAACTACCCCTAAAAGATAAAAATATTTTTTTCCATCTCCCGCAAAGACGCAAAGACGCAAAGAAAAGCAACAAAATAACTTTACTATTTGAAGACCTTTGCGTCTTTGCGTCTTTGCGGGGAAACAGTTCTGTTTCCGGCAAAGCCAGATCAAAACAGAGTAAAAAAGAGTAAACATAATACCCAAGCCATTTTTTCGGTAAGTGATGGTAAATTATTACAGAGGTCATAATTTTCTACAACGACGTCGGGCTTTGGTCAAGTGGAATCTTTAAAGAAACGGCTATCTACTTGACATAAAAGCTCCGCATGAACTACTAAGCCTAAATGTCCACTCTCCTAACTATAGGCTGCGGCGGTTTTCTTGGCGCCATCAGCCGCTACCTGCTCTCCAGATGGATCTATACAATCTTTGGCACAGGGATGCCCTACGGCACCCTGACCGTCAATATCGTCGGCTCTTTCCTTTTGGGAATTTTGGCGCAATGCATCATTGCCGGAAATCTTCTAACATCCACCGCTAGTTCATTTCTCGGCATCGGCTTTCTCGGCGCTTTCACTACTTTTTCAACCTTCAGTGTCCAGACCCTGGAACTCCTTGAAAGCGGCAGCCCGACAAAAGCTCTGCTCAACATCCTCCTAAACCTTATACTGTGCCTGATCGGTGCCTGGAGCGGGCTTATTATCGGTCGTTTTTTCTCCTGACCATCACCGCTTTAGGTGGTTGTCCAGCTTCATTCCAACCCCTCCCTCTCTCTACTCCGACGATCTTGTGCAAGCCCACACACCTCTACATTTTAAGCCCTTAAATTTTAATAAAACTAAAAACGATCCTTGACATTTACAAGATGTTGTGTTTTAAGCTCTCTTCGAGCCCAACATATAGTGCTTTGCTGCAAATACTGATAAATCAATGAAACTCATTAAAATCATTCAACTTTAACTTTATCACCCACATAAAAGGACACTCCATGGGAAAAGAAGCCAACCAAAAGAAACGCATTCCAGGTCTACCGAAATCAGCAACCCTACCTCAATTCAGCGACAACGCAATTACCGTCTTAGAACGTCGCTATCTGAAAAAAAATGAGGCTGGAGAGGTAGTGGAGGAACCTAAAGATATGCTCTGGCGGGTCGCTTGGACAATTGCCGAAGGCGAAATACCGTTCGAACCCAAGGCCGACATCAAAAAGCTTGCCGTAGAATTTTACGAGATGATGGCTTGCCTTGAATTTCTGCCAAACTCTCCGACCCTGATGAATGCCGGTCGTGAACTGGGCCAGCTCTCGGCCTGCTTTGTCCTGCCCATAGAAGATTCAATGGAGAGCATTTTTGAAGCGGTCAAACAGACTGCTTTAATCCATAAAAGTGGCGGCGGTACCGGTTTCTCCTTCTCCCGCATCCGTCCTAGTAACGACCTGGTCCACTCAACCAGCGGCATCTCCAGCGGTCCGCTCTCTTTTATGTCGGTCTTTGATTGCGCCACCGAAACCATCAAACAGGGCGGTACCCGGCGCGGTGCCAACATGGCAATCTTAAGGGTTGACCATCCTGATATTATGGATTTCATCAAGATTAAAGCCGATTTAACCAAACTTCAAAACTTCAACCTTTCGGTAGCCCTGACCGATGAGTTCATGAGTGCCCTGAAAAGCGATGACGATTATGACCTTCTCAACCCCCGAAATAACGAAGTTATCAAACGCCAGAACGCCCGCAAGGTATTCAAACAGATTGTTAAACAGGCGTGGCTCTCGGGTGAACCCGGCATTGTTTTTATCGACCGTATCAACGCCGACAATCCAACACCTCAAGTCGGCCCTATCGAAAGTACCAATCCCTGCGGCGAGCAACCCCTGCTACCGCACGAATCCTGTAATCTGGGATCCATCAACCTGGCCCGCATGGTCAACGATGGCAAAATTGACTATGACAAACTTGGAAAAACGGTAAGCACTGCGGTTCATTTTCTTGACAATGTTGTCGACATCAACAACTATCCGTTGCCGGTGATTGAGGAACAGACCAAAGCCAACCGCAAAATCGGCCTCGGAGTCATGGGTTTTGCCGACCTTCTCCTCCTCCTTGAAACCCCATATTCATCCCAACAGGCCCGTGATCTCGCAGCAGAAATCATGGCTTTTGTTGACCGCACTGCTTATAACGCCTCAATCGAACTGGCCGAGAAACGCGGCCCCTTTCCCAACTTCCCAGAAAGCACTTACGGCACCGAGAACCCGACCGTCCCGATTCGCAACGCAACCCGGACAACCATCGCTCCGACCGGGACTATAAGTATCCTGGCCGGTTGTTCGAGCGGGGTAGAACCGATTTTTGCTCTGGCTTTCTTGCGCCGGGTGATGGATGATGATGAACTTTTCGAAATCAACCCGATCTTTGAGAGTGTCGCTCGCAAAAACAACTTCTTCAGCCACGCCCTGGTCAAGAAAATTGCCCACAACGGCAGCTGCCACAATCTGGATGAGATTCCGGAAAAATTTCGCCTCTTTTTCGAGAGCGCCCATGATATCACACCAAATGACCACATTGAGATTCAATCAGCTTTTCAGAAGTACACCAACAATGCGGTCAGCAAAACTATCAATTTCGCTCACGATGCCACTATCGAGCAGGTTGAAAAAGCCTACTTGATGGCCTATGAAAAAGGCTGCAAAGGGGTTACTATCTATCGGGATGGTTGTCGGGAAAATCAAGTCTTAAATATTGGTAAAACCGACACGAAACAGGTGACAGTTGGAACTGAAAAACCAACCAAAAGGGATCGTCCCCAAGCCCTGGTCGGACGTACCTACCAGATGTCTACCGGTTGCGGACCTCTCTATGTAACCATTAACGACGATGAAAAAGGTTTAACTTTTGAACTTTTCAACACCATCGGCAAAGCCGGTGGCTGCGCTGCAAGCCAAAGTGAAGCGATTGGTCGTCTTGTCTCTCTGGCATGGCGCAGTGGCCAGCAGCCGGAACCGATAATTAAACAACTTATCGGTATCAGTTGTCACAAACCCTCAGGTTTTGGCGAAAACCGGGTCACCTCATGTGCTGACGCCATCGCTCAGGCGATCCGTCACCATATCGAAAAAAATAACGGTAAACGCAATCAGGCTCTCCACGAGGAGAACAATATGGCATTCGGCGCCTGTCCCGAATGCGGCGGCGTCGTCGAGCATGAAGGTGGCTGTATGGTCTGTCATACCTGCGGTTATTCGGAATGCGCGTAGAAAGTCGGTCTGGAAATGCCCTTTTTCCCCAACTCATCGTTATTTTTAAAAAATAATGCTCAAAATATTAACTATATTCCTGCGCTTATTTTTTAAAAATGCCTCGATTTGAGAAAAAATTGCTATTTTCAGACAACCTTCTAGGGGGTGGATGAGAGAACTATCTCGTATATACGGCGGCGTTTGAGGAGGGGAAATTCGGCCATCAGGATTTCAACCAAATCGCGATTGCTGCGGTTTTTTACAAAATCTAAGTCGGCAAGGCAGGCTTTAAGTTTGCCTTCCTCTTCTAAAAGTATCTGGGGGTCACGGCTACGACTTTCAAGGTCGCAGCCGGAGACCAACAGGGTAATCTCGCCGCGCCAGTCGCGCTCAGAACCCAAAGCCCGCAATTGACTTAAAGGAAAACGCAGAAACTCTTCATGGATTTTAGTTAATTCTCGAGCCACACAGGCTAAGCGATCACCCAAGACCTTTTCCAGGGTTTCAAGAGTACTATTGAGACGCCGAGGGGATTCATAGAAGATCAGGGTTGCCTCAATGTCTTTAAGACTTTCGAGGCGGCGCAGTCGGGGGCCGGAGCGAACCGGAAGAAAACCGGCAAAATAGAAAGAGTCAAGGGGCAGGGCACTGGCACAAAGAGCCGCAACGGCGGCGCAAGCTCCGGGTATCGGCGTAATCCTGATCACAGCCTCAGCAGCCATCTGAATAAGCCGGTAACCGGGATCCGAGATTCCCGGAGTGCCGGCTTCAGAGATAACCCCGATCGCCTCTCCACCCTGCAATCTCTTGAGAAGATCATCAAGACGTTTAGCTGACGAGTTATCGTGCAAGGAGATAAGCGGAGTGCTGATCTGATAGCGAGAAAAAAGTTTTCTGGCCGTGCGTGTATCTTCAGCGGCAACCAGATCCACCGTCCGCAAAGCCTCCAGAGCCCGCATCGTAATATCTGAAAGATTGCCGATCGGGGTCGCAATTAAAAAAAGTTCTCCAACAACGCCTGCCATCAGGATTTCGCCGCCAAACGCTGTCGGGTTTCGCAACGCACCCGCATCCGGCATAAAATATCTACCAAATCAGGGTCTTTTACCAGGGTTTCGGTCTGTTTGTGCCAGGCCAGCTCTTCAGCTTCTGAAACCAGAGCTCCGGCCATAAGAGTTTCACCTCCCACAGCTGACCCGCTGACACTCTGCAAGCGCCCGACTTTCACGGCCCGACAATGAATCGCTGAAATCAGGGTCATCCCTGCAAAATCATTAACCCGACTGATAATTTCCTCCTGCAGATATATCAATTGATGCGCCCAGGAACTACTTTTGACATCGATATAGAGAATGTTACGCTTAATCCGGTTCGGCTGACATTTGTCAAGCAGCCCCCCCCCGACAATCTTACGCCATTGCCGAAAAATATTTTCATGCAAAAGGCGTTCACGGAGTTGAGGCGTATCAAGGAGCCCACCGACAATCTCGCCAACCGCGACAACCTTCTGTTTCCGACGTATTTTTTTGGCTTTTGCAGACGCCGGTTGTCGAAAGAATTTTTTAGCCATATCAAGACCTAATTTGGAGGCAGCAGATTTCAGCTATAAACCTAATACCTGAGACCTAATACCTGAGTTCTAACCCAGGGCAACCAGAACCCAAAAAGTTTTCCCTCGCAAAGATGCAAAGTTTCTCAAACCGTGTCCCCCTATTTTTCTACTTAATAGTTTCAAAGCTTGCAAGCCTAAAACGGCATATTTATTGTGTTTTTTTCATTTCAACCTTCATTTTCGGGACAGACCGGGTAGTGCATCCAGCATCAGGTTATTAAAGGAGCCATTGATTTGAAAACCGACAATCTCCCGGTCAGATGAGTAGGCAATATATGTGGCGTCCCCAATATTTGCTCCGGCAAATATATCTTCAGCAACATTTACCACCTTTTGATGGGCAGTAAGACTAACCGTCCCTAAAGCTCTGACAACTCCACTGTCATTGTACGCTGTCAATCCTACCTCAGCCGGGTGCTCCTCGGTATTCGCGAAGGCGATACCAGTCCAGGCACTTTTTTCAAGTTTGGCAAAAATCCCACTATAACCACTGATCCCAACCCCTGAATAACCTGCCAGCTGAGCACCGTTTTGCGTACCGAACAACTCAAACCCGGTAACCGGTTGCGATGCATCAATCTGCAGCCAGGCTGTTTCCGCAGGCAGATTCAGACCGGAAACTGCGCCAATATATTTACCCTGACCAGCGATCTCAAAGGAGGTGGGGGTCAGGGGAGTTCCACCAACACTGTACGGAGTAATTGTTATTGTCGTAACCGAGACAGAAGGATTATAGGCGGCAACCCCGGTCCACCATATATTGTCACTGGCTACATGCGGGTAATAGATCCTGTATTCGGTGTCATCTTTCAACAAAACTCCGCTTAATTGGGTCATCTCGCCAATGGTACAGAACAACTCCTGCCCAATAATTCCACTGCCGTGCTTAATTACAGCCGATCTGATATCAGGCTGCGGCAGGTCGTTAAACAGACTTCTAATCGTAAAACTGCTGTGCTCATTAGCAGCTAACTCTTTTGTGATACTCTTGTCGTTATTAAACTCAATCGTTACTGTCTTGTTTGATGGTGTGGTGTTAAGCAGGCTAATCTCTGTCCACCAGGTATCACTTGAAGCGATATGAGATATGTAGATATCATCAGTATTAATTTCGGAATCGGGGACAGCCGGAACCGCGACCCGGTATTCCACCCCTTTATTAAACCTGGTATAGCCGTTAACAGCGCTGGAATCCGATTCAAAAATGATGTAG
>DAOWIX010000143.1 GCA_030640695.1 Deltaproteobacteria bacterium
CTGTCGTCGAAATATCGAGATAACCACAAACTTCTTTAAGCTTTTTTTCATCTTTAATCCGGAAACCATCGACTTTGCCTTGGGCAACTTCCTTGAAGCAGTCGAGCATTCCCATGCCGTGATCGGTATGGGCGGCAGCGCCGGAGACGACCATGCGGTCAAAGTTACGAGCGGAGATAGTATCGATCGTCGCGCCACATACACCGACTTTGGCATAAGGATCTTTGGGGCTCAGGCGACAAGGGCCCATTGAGCAGTTCTTACAACATGCGGAAACCGCACCGATAGGACAAGCCGCCATATCATTGGCCCGATGAAAGGAGATCTGCACGCCATCTTTCTGGGCTTTCTCCAACATCTGGATGGTGCTGGGACAGATTGAAGCTTCCTGAATATTTAACTCTTTCGATTTTGCCATTGCTTTACTACCTCCTTGATAGTGTTATTAGTGGCATTATAAAAGATCGTTCGACGTTTACCGCCTAAACGAAACTGAATACTCGCGGCCAGTATTCAGCAAATTACATGCCATAATTGTTGCCGTCAACTGAGAGTATCAAAAAAAACAGTGCTCACGATCCATATAGCTTTGTGCTGTATCATAGAAACACTTTTCGAGGTACCGGCTCTCTACTAACATCATGAAGCAGCCAGAACCGCGAAAATAATTCGCACTCCGCAAAAATTTCGCGAATTATTATCCATTTGACTAATTTTTAAAAGTTCACTACTGTTTCACCCGTCATGACGCTTTAAGGTTAGCCTTTGCAAGGACGAACAAAGTGACGTTGCTACAGATCGATTCAACTTACCAGCAGGTTCCCCTCACCACCCTGGCGCCCGATCGTCATGTCGGTATCAAACTCTTTCTCCGCACCGGCGAAGATCGCTACGTTCTCTTTCTCAACGAAACCAGCCTGCTCTCAACCACCAAGATTAAACAACTTAAACGGAACAATGTCAGCCACCTCTACCTCAACACCGGGGATCGACAAGGCTACCTGAGCTATATCAAGGATAATCTTTCGACCATCCTGACCAATCCGGATCTAACGGAGAACGATAAGGCTTCGATCATCTACGAAACCGCCAGCGACATCACCGAAGAACTCTTTTTACAACCCAGCGCCGAAAGCATCGAACAGACGCGAAACCTGGTCGACTGCATGATCGACACCATCAGCCAGTCACCCAAAACCAGCAACCTGCTGATGATGCTTACCAGCCAGGATTACTATACCTATACCCACTCCATCAATGTCGGCATCTATGCCGTATCAATGATGCGTAAGGCCATGCCGACAATAAGTGATGCCGAACTCAAAACCTTAGGCCTGGGTTTTTTTCTGCACGATCTCGGCAAAGCCAAGATCCCCAACTCCATTATCAACAAACAAGGACCTCTCGATCAAGGCGAATGGGAACTCATACAAGAACACCCCACCCTGGGGATGGAGCTGGCCTGGGATATGGGAACCAGAAACCCAGCCATCATCGATATCATCCTAACTCATCACGAACGCTGTAGTGGCTCGGGTTACCCAAAAAAACTCGTTCGGGAAAAGATCTCACTGCCCGGAAAGATCTGCGCATTCTGTGATGTCTTCGACGCCCTGACGACAAAGCGCTCTTACAAAAAAGCTCTTTCATCTTTTGAAGCCTTAAAAATCATCAAGAATGAAACCCCGGAGCACTTTGAAGCTGACCTACTCAACCCCTTTATAATGCTGTTCAGCCAACAATAGGTTTTGACACAGTATCAAAACCCTCGCTTACTATCCAGCAAGATTGTCACAGGCCCGTCATTAACGAGTTCGACCTCCATCATCTCTCGAAAACGGCCGCCACTGACAGCCACCCCCTGATCTCTGACTCCCAGCATCACCTCTTCGTAGAGTTGCCGACCAAGCTCCGGCGACGCAGCGGCTGTAAAAGATGGACGACTCCCTTTACGAACATCACCATAGAGTGTAAACTGAGGAACCACCAGAACCGCCCCACCGACCCCCGACAAAGGTAGGCGCATACGCCCCTCTTGATCGTAAAAAATCCTTAACCCACTTATTTTTCGCACCATATAATCAACATCATCTTTAGCATCGTCGGCCCCGACTCCGAGCAGAACCAGGAAACCTTTCTCAATCGCTGAGATCTCTTGACCATCAACCCTGACACTTGCTTTATTCACCCGCTGCACAACCGCCCGCATAGATCCTCCTTCTCTTCACAAAGTCACTTTTAAGAAGTAAGCGTCGAACAACAGTTGCTTACTTCCAGACGCCATCACTCTTGACTTGAAACAATTTTTCCACTATCAGAAAGAGCCGTCATTTGAATATGTCGGCAACTTTTTCTCAATTCAATCCGAAACCCCAAAAGCTCCACACTCAAACTATGAACAATCCCAGCAACGAAGGCTCAACCCCGCCGATCATGACCGAGACCATGGCCAAGCTACTTCTCGGCCAGAGACATTGGCGGGAAGCCATCGACATATATAAGGAACTTAGTCGCCAGAACCCAGCTAAAGCTGAAGCCTACCAGAAAGAAATCTCCCAGATCAAGGAGTATTTCAGACCTCAGGCTAACCCGGAGACAGCCAAAAAAACTTTTCGTACCCGACAACAGATTTCTCGCCTCAAAAACCTCCTTAAGGTCGTAAAGAGACAACAACCGGAAAATTACAAGCAGGGGAGTTCATGAAAATTCTGACTATCCACGGCCCCAACCTCAACCTCCTGGGCCAACGCGAACCGGAAATCTACGGCTCAAAAAGCCTGGATATGATAAACCTTGAGATCAACCGGCGGGGAGAAGCTCTTGAACTGATAACGACCTGCCACCAGAGCAACCATGAAGGTGAGATCATCGACTGGCTCCACAATGCCGAGAGCGAGGGATTCTCCGGCATCATCATTAATCCTGCGGCCTTCACCCATACCAGCTTAGCGATTCGCGATGCCATTGTCGCCATCGAGGTTCCAGTTATTGAAGTTCATCTGAGCAATATCAGCGCCCGAGACGAGTTTCGCCAAAAGTCCCTGACCGCAGCCGTCTGCCGGGGCAGCATCTGCGGCTTTGGCCCCGCCTCTTACCTGGCCGCTCTGGAAACGTTTAAAATATTATTATAATGAATATACACAAACAGAGAATAGAGAAACTTCGCAATCTGCTTGATGAAGCAAAATGCGATGCTTTCCTGATTAATCACCCGGCCAATCTCTGTTACTACACTGGCTACAGCGGTGATAGCGCCTATTTTCTGATAACTGCGAGTCTTGACCTTTTTTTTACCGACGGCCGCTACACAACCCAGGCCGCCGCCGAGATTCCAGATTCAGTTGAGCTTATCCGAATCACCTCTTTTAATGATCTTTGCCTACACATCAATGAGAATCCTGGAATCAAAAGGGTGGGGATTGATGAAGGCAAATTAAGCGCTGAAACCTGGCTTAAACTACGCCAGAACTTAAACGGTGAAGAACCGGTCGCTGCCGCCTCGACCCTCTCAAGGCCACGAAGATATAAAGATCAAATGGAGATTGAACTTCTCCGTAAAGCTGTTGCCATTGCCGAAGGTGCCCTGCAGAAAAGCCTTCCCCTACTGCGCCCCGGCGCCAGTGAACGCGATCTGGCTGCCGAAATTGAGTACCAGATACGCCGGGCCGGTGGCGAAAAAGCCGCCTTTCCCCTGATCGTTGCCAGCGGGCCGCGCTCCGCCATGCCCCACGGTGTCGCCTCAGGACGCTTCATCAATCCCGGTGATATCGTCACCATAGATTTCGGGGCTTGCTACCAAGGCTACCACAGTGACCAGACTTGCACCTTCTTTCTCGAAGAACCTGACCAGGAAGTTCAGCAGGTCTACAAGACTCTTTACAAAGCGCAAGGCCGAGGCCTTGCGGCCTTAAAATATGGCGTCACGGCCCAGGAGCTTGACCACGAAGTCAGAGAGGTGCTGATTGAAGCCAAACTCGACCAATGGTTCAGTCATGGAACTGGACACGGCATTGGCTTGGAGATTCATGAAGCACCCTCGATATCACAACAATCACCGGACGGACACCTGGAACCGGGCATGGTTTTCACAATTGAACCGGGATGTTATTTCCCCAATCGCTGGGGCATCAGGATTGAAGACATGATCTATCTCAGCGATCAGGGAGCTGAAAAGTTAACGACTATCGATAAAAGTCTGGAAAAGATGATTATCGCTTAATCGGTGGCGACAACTCTCCACCGACAAAAACTCTACATTTAAATCAAGGAAAAGACTATGTATTCAACCCCCGATTTTCGCCGTGGATTACGGATAGAAATCAACGACGAACCCTTCATTATTGTTAGCTTTCAACATGTAAAACCGGGCAAGGGTGGTGCCTTTGTCCGCACCAAACTTAAAAATCTACTAAATGGCAATGTCGTCGACCGTACCTTCCGCTCTGGAGAGAAAGTCGGCAAACCGGATATCGAAGAGAAAGAGATGCAATTCCTCTATACCGACGGCGATTTCCACTTCATGGACAACGACACCTATGAGCAAACTGCCTTAGCCGCCAACCTTGTCGGCAACGCCAAAGACTTTCTCCAGGAGAACAGCATTGTCACGGTTCTCTTTTACAAAGGTCGGGTTGTCAACCTGGAACTGCCAACTTTTGTCACCCTCGAAGTGACCGAAGCCGAGCCCGGACTCAAAGGCGATACCGCCAGTAGCGTAACCAAACCGGTCACTGTCGAAACCGGAGCCCGAATCAACGTTCCGCTCTTTATCAACCCCGGTGACCGCCTGAAGATCGACACTCGTACCGGTGAATATATGGAACGGGTCAAGGCGTAAAAAAGCAGGCCAGCCTTTTAGGGTGCAAAGTGGTCAAAATATTTTTAGTTTCGGCGATACCGGATTAGAGAAATATGCAAAAGTCTAACAATAACTTTATCATCACCATAGACGGCCCCTCGGGGGCCGGCAAGAGTACGGTCAGCAAGAAGATTGCAGCTCGTCTTAACTTGAGCTACATCGATACTGGAGCTATGTACCGTTGTGTTGCCTGGGCAGCTCAAAAAGCGGGACTCGATGTAACCTCTGAAAGCGCCTTGCCGGCGCTTTTGCAAAACATCAAGATCCGTTTCCTGGCGGCCGCTGAAAAAAATCTGGTCTTTTGCAATGAAGAAGAGGTTACCGACTTAATCCGCAGCCCCGAGATTGACCGTCTTGCGTCAGCCGTCTCCAGTCTCTCATGTGTCAGAGATGCCCTGCTCCCCCTGCAAAGAGCCGCGGCTCAAAACAACCCCGCCATTATTGATGGGCGTGATGCTGGAACCGTTATCTTTCCCGATGCAGAGCTTAAAATTTACCTTGATGCCGACCTCAACACACGGGCAAAACGCCGCCTTGAAGACCAGAAACAAAATTCCGACGTTGATCTGAAGAGTGTTACCGCAGCCATCGCCAGCCGCGACCAGGCCGACAGTTCCCGGGCGCAAGCTCCTTTACTCAAGGCCGAAGATGCCATCCTTATTGACTCCACCAACCATGATATTGAAAGTGTCTGCCAACGTATTATTGATCTCTATGAGAGCTTAAAAAAGTGAAGCCAAAAATTGAGATCAGAGTCGCCAAAACCGCCGGGTTCTGTTTCGGCGTCTAACGAGCCGTTAATCTAGCAAATGAGGCTCCTAAAAAGTATCCCAAACAGCAGATCCGCACCTTAGGGCCGATCATCCACAATCCCCAGGTGGTTAATCAATTGGCTGAATTGGGGGTTAAACAGGCTGGCCGGATAGAAGAACTGGATCAAGAAGTCGTTATCATCAGGTCACATGGGATCACCAGACAACTCGCCCAAGATCTGGAACAACGCCCGGCTTTAACCGTGATCGATGCTACTTGCCCGTTTGTCCGGCGAGCTCAAGAGATTGTCGCCAAGATGAGTGAAGCCGGCTATCAGGTCATCATTATCGGGGAACCCGACCATCCCGAGGTTGCCGGTCTCATCAGCTTCGGAGATCCGCAACACACCCTGGTCATTTCTGATCCGACCGACATTCCTGCCTCGTTCTTCACAAAACGCAACCCTTCCCGCATCGCTCTTCTCGCGCAAACCACCCAGTCCCAAAAACTCTACAACGAGATTGTCCTATCCCTATCGTCCATTAAAGGTGAACTGCGCTGTTTTAACACCATCTGCACCGCCACCAGTGACCGCCAGAGTGAAGCCCTTGAGCTGGCGCAGAGCTGTGATTGCATGCTCATTATCGGAGGCCGCAACAGCGCCAACACCAACCGTCTCCATGAACTCTGCCAAGATAAACAAAAGGCCTCTTACCACATTGAAACAGCCGAAGATTTGCAGGCTGAATGGCTTATAAACAAACAGACTATCGGCATCAGTGCCGGTGCCTCAACCCCGAAATGGTTGATCGATGAAGTCTTAAATAATCTGCAGAATTTTTTCTGAAACAACAATGGCGGATCCGGTATTACCGAATCCGCCATCATCAAGGAGGGAGGGGGGAAATAAGTTGTAAAACAGGTTAAGCGGCTTGGGCTTTTCGCCATCCGGCTTCAGTAAAAGCCGTCATCCGATCGATACTCCAACTCTTCATGGTCTCGAAATATTTTTTCTTATCGACCTTGGCCAGCGCTATAATCTCCTGACGCTCACGAATACTCTCCTCCATATCGGTTGGAGACATTCCCTGCCAGGTTGAGTAGCGACTATCAAAGAGATATGCAGGCGTAACCACCTCTTTTTCAATACTATGCTTGCCGAGAAGATAGACGGCAAGCTCCATATCGTACTCAATCAACCAACCATTATCTTCAAGCATTGTAGTAGCATCAAACTCCGGCTTTTCCGAACATTCTGGACAATATACTTTATCGATCACCGTAGCCGGCAAAACATTGTCAAGATTACTGAATTGAGCACTCTGATGACCACCAACACAATTATGTTTAATCTCTATACACATGATAAATCTCCTCTAATAATATAAAACTCACTAAAACAGTTAAAAACAACTAACTTAATCTCTTTTATCCTATTTAATCCAAGAAACCGGCTTTGTCAAGAAAAAACTTCACATTAACTATGCCCAACCCGGCATTGCCGGAACCAATCCTAAAATTCGTAAAAAGTCGCGAGATGGCTAAGTAAAAGTTTCGATAGACAAGATGCACCCCAAGGGCACTTCCTTCGGGCGTTGTCGCTTTTCCAGGCGCGAGACTATACATATAGTATGTCGAGTGTCTGGAAAAGCTCAACACCGCAGGATATCGGAACTTTTTACGACGCCATCATACTTAAACGTTAGTGCGAAGAGTATTAATCGCATCTCTTAACTCTAACGCCGCCTGCCGGGCCGCCTCGGCAAAGTCTTCCCCTGAGCTCGCATAAATAATCCCCCGGGATGAGTTGATCACCAAGCCAGCCCCGCGACAATCGAGACCAGCCTGCAAAACTGCAGCCAGATCACCACCCTGAGCCCCGACTCCAGGCACCAGCAGGGGGATATCTCCAACAACCTCCCGCACCCGGGCAAGTTCGTTAGGCCAGGTTGCACCAACGACCAGCAGAATATTGCGATTTCTATTCCAGGATGTGGCCGCCAACCGGGCAAGTTTAAGGTACAAAGCCTCACCATCGACCTCAAGACTCTGAAGATCGCCACCCCCGGGATTTGAGGTACGACAGAGAATGACCACTCCCTTTTCATTGTATTTAAGAAAAGGCTCAAGCGAATCACCGCCAAGATAGGGATTGACAGTTACGGCATCGGCCTGATAACGTTCAAATGCTTCGATTGCATATTTTTCCGCAGTGCTGCCGATATCGCCCCGTTTAGCATCCAGAATCACTGGAATATCAGGATATTTTTCATTAATATAGCCGATCGTCGCCAAAAGTTCCGCCTCAGCCCCGCAGGCCGCATAGTGAGCAATCTGGGGCTTATAAGCACAGACAAGGTCGGCGGTTGCATTAATCAAAGCTCGGTTAAAAGCCAAATAAGGCTGCGGCTCTAGACGACATGCTTCCGGCAGACGTTCCAAGGACGGATCAAGACCGACACAGAGCAGCGAATTGTTTTTTTCCTGGGCTCGTTCCAGCTTTTCAATAAAATTCATATTATTATCTCCTTGACAGACAACTATTTATCTCTCTATTTGAGGTAACGAACATACTCGTACCAAACCGCGATAACAAGTAAAAAAGTTAGTGACTATTTATAGGAGGTAATAACTGTGGCAACCTTGAATTCACGCAGACTTACCATTCCTGATTTTCTCCCGAAAATCATTCTCCTCTCCCTGATCATGCTTACGTTCTGCGGCTGTGGCGGCCACGGCAAAGCGATCCAGATGGAGACCACGGCCTATTGCGGCTGCAGTCAGTGCTGCGGCTGGGAGAGGGGCAATTGGAAATTTCTTAAGCTTGACTTCTGGAACCGCCAGACCACAACCGGCAAAAATCGAGGTCGGGAATATAGTGGGCTGACTGCCAGCGGCACCGTGCCGAGAGAACCCAACCCAGGACTTTTGCGCCAACCTTGGTGCCTATTCTTCCCCTGGCTCTGGGCCTCTCGAGACGGAACTTTGGCGGCGGATACCCGCTACCACCCTTTCGGTACCCGTTTCTATATTCCCGGATACGGCTATGGTGTAGTTGAAGATCGCGGCTCAGCGATCACGGGTGAAAAAAGACTCGATCTCTTTTACGACTCTCACTCCAGAGCCTTGGAGTGGGGCAGAAAAAAAATCGACATTTACAAGGTTGACTAAAACATTAAGCAAGCAATTACAAATTTCACCCTAGACAAGAAACTTCAAACCATATATAACTATATGGTTCTCAATATATAAACATATAATGGAGGAGTTCGACTATGAAGGAGTTGCTGATAGTCTTAGGAATCGTCATCGCCTGGTACCTGTTACAAGCGCACATCCTGCCCCGAATGGGCATTTCAACCTGAATGAAACCCGCTTGCCAGGTGGCCGGCCCGGGAAAGAAGAGGCAGCAAAAATCAGAAAACGTCAATAATCAAAGCAAATCGAAAATAAGGAAAAGCGACTGATGACCCATCTTGACACCGGCAACTATGCCGCCAAACACAGCGACAGATCAATCCCCGAAGCTTTGCAACAAAAATTAACCAGCATTGCCGAAAATAGACGCTTGAGCTGCAGCAAAGCTCATCAACTAGCGCAGGAGACTGGATTTTCTGCAGCCGATATCGGCCGAGCTGCGGATCTTTTAGAGCTGCGCCTGACTGGATGTCAACTTGGACTCTTTGGTCAGAGCCGCAAAAAAGAGAAACTAGATAACACAACTAAACCCGGAGCTGAGCTTCAAGAAGCTCTACGCAAAGGCCTTAAAGAGGAACGCCTATCATGCCTTAAAGCCTGGGAAATAGCCGCGCGGCTCAAGCTCAAAAAAACCGATATTACAACGGCCTGCGAAAACCTCAAAATCAAGATTTCACCCTGTCAACTGGGAGCCTTTTGATTAAAAAGGCAGCTCACGCAAGGCTATAAGCTGCTCTTTTTTTATCTCATCGACAATCCATGAACAGGCGTCAAAAGCATCGCGACGGGTAGCAGCTGAACAGATAACCAGCAGAACATCACCCCCTCGTCCAACCGACCCCAGACGATGCTGAATAAAAATACGGTGCAAGTGGAAATGCCAGGAGGCATCAATGGCAATAGTTCGTAACCCTTCACAGACATCGTCAACCAAAGCATCAAGACTAACCATACGAAAATCGGGCAGGACCTTGCCTGGATGTTTAACGCACCCGTGATGCATGACAACTGTCCCGGTAGCGACGCTCTCCTTTTCAATAAATCGAGTATAGATCTCGGCCACCGCAAACGGCTCAGTTGCAAGCGCTACTTCAATACCAGCTTCATTAACGACACGCCCCATTATAAATCCTCCAAAATCATCTCCACAGGAGTTTTGTACTTCTTGATATTATTACACTCTTTACAACAAGGAACAATATTGCCTTTCACACTACGCCCCCCCCGGGAGAGGGGGACTATATGATCCATAGTCAACTCCTGCGGTGGAAACCGATTTCCACAGTAGTGACATATACCTTTATTTAGTAGTCGCTGCCAGAAATGACTACTTCGCATCTGACGAGCTTTTTCGCGTTCACGCTTGACATGCTTGCTATCAGTTTCAATCTCAATCCAGTCACTCATCAAGGCCTCTATACCAGATTACCCAACCATCGTTCCCGGCCATTTAGAGGCAAAATGCTCCAACTCTTCAGGGGTATCTATACCTGACCAGGGAGAGCTGCACTCAAGAATCTCAATAGCGTAACCATTTTCAAGCCAATTCAACTGTTCCAGATTCTCAGACGCCGCCAGAACTCCAGACGGCTGGCATTTTAAATTTCGCAAAAAACTACCACTGTAGCCATAGATTCCGAGATGCTGCAAGACTCCCGAACGATCCTCTTGCATAATCTGAAGAGCAGAGTTCTCATCTTGGTAAAAAGGAATTGGAGATCGGGAAAAATAGAGAGCCTTACCCTTAAGGTCGACCACGACCTTAACAACATGAGGCGACCGGTAAGCGTCGGAGTCTTTTAAAACAGATCCCGCCGACACCAGTAGGTCAGGGTCATCTCTCTCCACGAGTAAAGAGATGACGCGATCGATCAAACGAGGATCAATTCCCGGCTCATCCCCCTGAACATTGACAAACCATTTGACTTGAGGATTGCGATCAGCAATTTCAGCCAGTCTTTCGGTGCCGCTCTTATGGTGACTGGCGGTCATCTCGACCCGACCACCACAAGCACGCACCACCTCGGCTATGCGCTGATCATCGGTTGCAACCACGACGTTACTAGTCTGTTTGACCTGCCGACAAGCCTCGAGAACCCAGACCACCATAGGACGGCCATGCAGCAAAGCCAAAGGCTTTCCCGGAAAACGCTGGGCCTGATAACGGGCGGGAATGACAATCCATGATTCACTACTCATAATAAAACCCTTATATGCCCCAGTGACACGTCAACTCTGAAACTTAGACACCAACTTTGCAGGCCCACTCTACACATAAAAAAATAAAAAACAACCTGAAAATAAAAAAAACCTTGACAAGCACAACCGTTTTCACTAGCTATACTCGCAAATTATTACTCAGGAGGAAGAGCATGGCCAATTCAACACTCAAAAACATCAACTACCAGGTCGGAAAACTGTGCCGTTTGGGAAGCCGTAAAGCAAAACTCATGGCAATCAGCAATCGCCGTAAACAACAGCTTCGCCACCTCGGAGAGAGAGTGTACATCTTTAAGGCCTTACAACAAGATGAAGATATCTGGGAAAAAGATGAGATCTCCCAACTCCTGCTCACGATTGCTGACCTTGACCAAGAACAGGAGATGATAATTGATGAGATCAATGAGATAAAAGCGGAGAGCCCACCGGACGAAACCTGTTGTGGCTGTCAGGATGAAGGCGTAAGCCCTGAAACTGAAGCTCCTGCAGAGGTAGTGCCCGAAGCCAAGGTCGAAACTCCTGAAGTTAAGCCGGAAATCGAGAAAACTGAAGCAAAGAAGCCGAAAGCAGCAGTTGCCACACCGGCTCCAAGCGAAGAGAAAGCTAAAGCCAAGCCGAAGACTCCACGTCGGCGAGCAGCGAGCAAGAAAGTAACTCCCACTAAAAGTGATTAAAAGTAACGGTAAACAGCTTGAGAGAGTTACTGACTAAACCAGACTTGACGGTTTTTTGCCAGTAACATTCTGCTTTTTTGAGAGTTGCAGACCGTAAGTTCAAGAGCTCAAAAAGCCCAACATTTAATTTATAATGTTGGGCTTTTTTTATGGTTTTAAGTTTTAACTGACAGCCTGAAATGCTTCTCCCCTCCTCAAAACACGGCGAGCAGCGACCACCAAACGAAATGATTTTCATTGATTCATTTACGCACCTGTGATAAAGGAGCCTAGCATTGAAATAAATCAGCTTTTTCAGTGCCTTATTAAAGTTTTTTTCATAATCGAAAGAGTTGTATAGATATCATATTGAACTTTTCGAAGATCCAGAAACCGCGCCTTAATTTGTAAGGAAGTATACGCAAATGTCTAAAGGAAAAATATCCGTACGCCGTGAGTTACGTGAGCCCGACGCCTTTATAAAAACCACCTACTCGGTTCTCGACTATTGCAAAAAACATCTGAAATTGATTTCAATTACGGCTGTAATCTTAGTTACGGTAACCGCCACAGCAATCGGTGCCTTTTGGTATTCCAGCGACCGCAACCACTCGGCCCAACTATTATTAAACCAAGCTGTGACCTCTTTGGATAACCAGACGGCCAACCCGGATAGCGGTAGCAACCAACAATTGGACACTATCATCACGTCATATAAAAGCACCGTTGCCAGTCCGGTTGCGAGTTACCTCTATGCCAACCAAAAGTACCGGGCTGGCGATTTGAATGGGGCGGCTGAGCTCTACCAAGCCAACAATAAGGTTGCAGACCGACACCTTAAAAACCTTCAACGTTTGGGACTGGCCACCATTTATTTCCAACAAAATGAATTTAGTAAAGCCATTTCAATCCTTGAACAGATGCAGACCGAGCGCAGCTTTATTAACGAAGAGCTCTACATCCTTTTAGGGCTCAGTTATGAAAAAAATAAACAACCGGAAAAAGCTGTAGCCACCTACGAAAACATGATTCAATTACTACAGAACTCATTTTTCAAACCTTGGGCTGAAGAGCGTTTACTAAACTTGCAAAACCTGGCAAAATCATAATAGTCATTTCCAACCGAGTCTTAAGGCAAGATTACACCCGCACCACCAAAGAACATGTTGGTTGGTTCTTCAATCTTTAAACACCATTTTTCAGGACGGCCCTCAACTATGAGGGCTTATCTTTTTTATTCGATGCTGAAAACCATCTCTAAACAGCTGGGCTTAAACCTTAACAAGAGCCACAATCAAAGAGTAGGGATAGTTTTCGCCATTCTCCTCTGCCTTATCTGTGGTTCAGGCTGCAACCACACCCCATCACCCGAAAAACCCCAATTATCTGATGAATTTTATGAGAACTTGCTGATCTCATTCACAGCCCGGGATTACCGCTTGGTAAAAGAAGGACTGCAAAAAATAACCGAAGCCGGGATTGATGACAAACGCACCCTCTACCTTGGGGCTATGCTGGCCCTGATTGAGAGAGACCAGGAAAAAGCAGTTCTTAACCTTAAAGCAGCCCTGGCCATCGACCCTGAGTATGCCGAAGCCCACAACACTCTGGGCACCATCTACATGCAGCAAAAACAATTTGCTACAGCCGAAACGGAATTTATAGAAGCCTCTAACAACGCCCTCTACCAGACCCCGGAAAAAGCTTACCACAACCTCGGCAACCTCTATCAGCAACAGAATAAAAAAGAACAGGCGAAAAACTGCTACTTTAAAGCTCTAGAGTTGAATCGTGACTATTTCCCATCATACTACGAACTCAGCCGACTCTACTTTGATATTGACAAATTAGAATTTGCCGCTCAGGAGATCGAAAAAGCCCGACAACTCTCCCCTGAACACCCCGGGGTCTGGCTCCAAATTGGAAAAATCAAAAACGCACAGCAAAAAACGGCCCTTGCCATTGAGGCTTTTAAACAGGTCATAAAACTGCAACCCCGGGGAAGTTTTGCGGATCAAGCCAACAAGGAGCTGAACCTTTTGACTGGATCTCATTAAACAACAGGGGACAAATTTAGTGCCATTTTGAGTTGGATCTCTTTAAATAATATAGTTAATTTTCAGGTACCCTTCAGATATGAATCAGGATAGCGAAAACAGTTTACGTCAACAACGTATAATTAAACTCGATCAGCTTAAAGAGCTGGGAGTCAACCCCTTTGCCAATGACTTCACGCCTTCAAACACAGCCGCAGAGATCCTTCAAGAGTACAGCGAGCAGGAAGCCAAAATCCTTGAGGAGAGCGCCCCTCCAGCAAAGATTGCCGGGCGCATTGTCTCTCTGCGACTCTTCGGCAAAGCCGCTTTTGCCCACCTCCAGGATCGTAGCGGGAAAGTTCAAGCATATATCCGCAAAGACCTGGTTGGCGAAGATAATTTCAAGATTTTCAAACTCTTTGACATCGGCGATACAATTGGGGTCAACGGAACCGTTTTCAAAACCCGAACCGGTGAAGTCACGATTCAGGCTGCCAGTGTCCAGATCCTGACCAAAGCTCTGCGCCCCTTACCGGAGAAATGGCACGGTTTAAAAGATATTGAAACCCGCTACCGGCAACGTTATGTCGACCTTATCGTCAATCAGGAGGTTCGGGAAACCTTCATCAAAAGAACCCAGATAATTGATATCATCAGAAATTTCTTTAAAGAAAAAGATTTTTTGGAAGTTGAAACACCGATGATGCAGGCGGTGGCCGGAGGTGCAACGGCCCGGCCCTTCACCACTCACCACAATGCTTTAAACCTCGACTTAAGCCTTCGTATTGCTCCTGAATTATACCTTAAAAGGTTAGTGGTCGGTGGTTTTGAAAGGGTTTTTGAGATCAACCGCAATTTCCGCAATGAAGGTATCTCGATAAAACATAACCCTGAATTTACCATGATCGAGTTCTATCAAGCTTATGCTACCTACCTCGACCTGATGAGCATGACCGAAGAGCTTTTCGTCACCATCTGTCGAACCTTGAACAAGAGCGACGCTATTGTCTATCAAGGTCAAGAGATTAACTTCTCGCCACCCTGGGATCATTTGACGGTCATCGAAGCGATTGAGAAGTACGCCGGAATTGATGCCAAACGACTCCAAAACCTGGAGGCAGTACTGGAAATCATTGAGGAACTCGACCTTGAAATGGCCCCTCAAGAGAGAGCGTGTCACGCCAAATGCTTAATGAAAATCTTTGATGAAAAAGTTGAAGAACAACTTATCCAGCCGACCTTCATTACTGATTATCCGGTTGCTATCTCACCTCTTTCGCGAAGAAGTGAGTCCAACCCGGAGGTAACCGACCGCTTTGAACTTTTTATCGCCGGCCGCGAGATGGCCAACGCTTTTTCTGAGCTTAATGACCCCCTGGATCAAAGAGAGCGCTTTGAACAGCAGCTTAGAGAGAAAGCCGCAGGCGATCAGGAAGCCCACCAGTTTGATGCCGACTACCTGCGGGCCTTGGAATACGGCTTGCCGCCAACCGCTGGCGAAGGCATCGGTATCGACCGCTTGGTAATGCTCTTTACTGATGCCGCATCGATCCGCGACGTCATCCTCTTCCCGCTCCTTAAACCTGAACAGTAAAGGCTCTCACTTTGCGGTTCGAACTTTTTGTAGCCCTACGCCACCTACTGGCGCGACGTAAACAGGTCTTTATCTCTCTGATATCCCTGATCTCTATTTTGGGTATTGCCCTTGGGGTTATGGCATTGGTCGTGGTTATTGCGGTCATGAGCGGTTTTGAAAAAGAGTTAAAGAAAAAGATACTCGGCAATACGGCCCACATCATGGTCATGAAATATGGTGGAGCCATCAGCGGTTACGAAAAACTTACTGATACCATCAGTAAAATAGAAGAAGTCGTTGAGGCAGCTCCCTTTATTCTTAATCAAGCGATGCTGACCCACGGTCGCCAAGTCAGCGGAGCTGGTATTCGAGGTATCGATCAAAACCACGACCCTTTGCGCAAAAAACTTGAAAAGATGCTGGTTGACGGACGCTTTTTCTCCCCTCCAACCATGAATGGCAATAACACTCCGGAGATTATCTTAGGCAGTGAGTTAGCCAAAAATATCGGCGTTAAAACAGGATCTAACCTGCGCCTGGTCGCCCCCAGCGGGTCTCCAACCCCTTTGGGACTGGTACCCAGAATGCAGCGTTTTACGGTTATCGGTACCTACACCTCCGGGATGTACCAATACGACTCCGCATTGGCTTATACCACCGTGGCCGCCGCCCAAAAATTTTTCGCCATGCCGGGTCAGGTTACTGGTATAGCTGTAGAGATCGAGAAACTCTATGAGGCTGGAGCCATTGCTGAAAAGATTCGTCAAAAGCTAGCCTACCCCTACTGGGCTCGGGACTGGATCAGTATGAATCGTAATCTTTTTGCAGCCCTTAAACTTGAACGCATCACCATGTTTATTATCCTGGCGCTGATTATCATGGTTGCCGCCTTCAACATTATCTCTACCCTGATCATGGTAGTCATGGAAAAACACAAAGAGATCGCAATTCTCAAAACCATGGGTCTCTCATCCTTACGCATTATGCGCATCTTTGTCTGGGAGGGGATGATTATCGGTTTTGCCGGAACCATTCTCGGCCTGGCCGGCTCTCTGGTTCTCTGCGAGATACTTAAAAGATACGACTTTATCACTCTGCCGGGTGATGTCTACTATTTTGAAACCTCGCTACCAGTGGATCTACAATTTTTCCATCTCGCAGCGACTGCGGCCCTCTCCCTGGTGCTCTGTTTTGTGGCAACACTCTACCCCTCTTTTCGCGCTTCCCGCTTACTGCCGGCTGAAGCCTTACGCTACGAATAGGGAATCGGAATGGCCAACGACCTCAAAGATAACAGATCAAAACTCAGCCCAAGCCAGAAGAGCCAAAAGCAGCAGGAAGCCAAACAAAAAAGTTTGCACTTACAAATCATCCAGGCTCGCTCTCAACTTAGCGCTGGAAAACTCAGTGAGGGCATTGAAACCTATTTCAAAATAGCAACGGAGCTGGTTTTAACCGGCAAGATCAGTATGGCCACCGCAATTTATAAACTGATCTTAAAGGAAGAGAGCACCAACCCTATGGCCTTGGCCTTTCTAAGCAGCCTTTACCACCATCAGGGACTCGAAGCGGAAGCCCAGCAACTTAACACTCCGGAAAACGGGAAAACCCTAAATGAAGAAGCTTTTCCTGTCGACACCGTAGAGCTGTCAAAGATCAACGAACTAGAAAAAATTTTATCCGTCAAGAGGGTTGCCAAAAACCAAGAAATCATCACGCAAAACCAAGAGAACCACAATCTTTACCTGATTGTAGAGGGTCGTTTTCAGATCCTTCACCAGGGTTCAGACAAGCTTAGTAAAGAGATTGCAGTCTTGAGTAATGGTAACTTATTCGGTGAGCTTACCATGCTTTTACCACATCGCAAAGCAACGGCGACCGTTATCGCTCTCGAATCCGGAAAAGTTCTGACTGTTGCCCGAGAGGAGTTCAGACTTTTTTTAAAAACCCGCCCAGCCCTGCTTGAAACCATCCTTACGATGGCCCATAAACGCCTTCTTGAGCATGCATTAAGACCCCTTTTCATCTCAGACAACGACCGAGAACAACTCTGGCTTTCCCGGGTTGTGGAGAAATTTAAGATCAGCAAGTTTTCAGCTCAAGAGCTTCTTCTTAAAGAGGGAGAAAGGAATCAGGCCCTTTACGTTATTCTCGACGGCGATCTCAAGGTCAGCTGTCATGGCCCTCTAGCATCCGGCGAGATCCCAATCACAACCCTTACAACAGGTGATTTCTTTGGTGAATTCTCCCTCTTGACCGGTGAAGCTGCAAGCGCTACTGTCAGGGCTCTCTCGAACGGCTGGGTGGCGATCTTGAAAATTCAGGAAGTTGATCGCCTGGCGACCCATTTCCCTGAATTTCTACCCCGTATTCTAAACTCCTTCAGAGCCCGCAAACAAAACCTATTGAAAAAAAAGATCAACGGTCTCTCCAGCAGGCCCGCACCGGTCGGGCATTCAGAAGGGATCTATGATTAAAACGGTTGCGTTGAAAAAAAGTTTTTTTCTCGACAAACGGGAGATATCCGTTTTAAAAGGGATTGACCTCACAATTGCAGCCGGAGAGCGCATTGCCATCTGCGGAGAATCGGGAGCCGGCAAAAGCACTTTGTTACAGATCATTGGTTCACTTGATAAACCGAGCAGCGGCAGCGTCAGCTTTTCCGATGTAGATATCTTCTCGCGCTCAGAATGGGAACTCGCAAAATGGCGCAATTTAAGCCTGGGTTTTGTCTTTCAGTTCCACCACCTACTACCCGAATTCAGCGCTTTGGAAAACGTCATGACGCCGGCCCTGATAAATGGCATTCCCATGCCCGAGGCCAAAAAGATGGCAACCCGACTCCTGCAAAAGGTCGGGCTTGCAGAACGAACACGCCATAAACCAGGTGAACTATCGGGTGGGGAACAACAACGTGTCGCTCTGGCCCGAGCTTTAATCATGCAACCTCAAGCGGTTCTGGCGGACGAACCGACCGGGAACCTGGATGCTGGAACCAGTGACGAAATTGTCTCTCTGCTCATGGAGTGCAATCGAGAGTTCAACACGACTCTGCTACTGGTCACTCACAGTCAACGTCTAGCGACTCAGATGGATCGCACTATTTATATAGAAAACGGATTGGTTTTGGAATCATA
This sequence comes from Deltaproteobacteria bacterium, assembly GCA_030640695.1. GTDB lineage: Bacteria > Desulfobacterota > Anaeroferrophillalia > Anaeroferrophillales > Tharpellaceae > Tharpella. The sequence continues at coordinate 18,432 of DAOWIX010000143.1, forward strand.
AAATCTGTTTTACTTTATTTTAAATAATCAAACTTATGACAAAATCAAGAGAGATCTACATGTTTCGACAAAAATATTGGTGCCGGTCTCTGATACTAGGATCGCTGAGCTTCCTACTGTTTATTGTGCTGTTTTGCAGCCCCCATCCGGCTAACGCCGAAGAAGAGAACTTTGCCGGGCAGAAAGTTGTTGAAATTGTGGTTCTCGGCAACCAGAAGGTCACCAAGGATACCATAACCGACAAGATGAAAACCAAAGTCGGCAAACAACTATCAACCACGACTCTAGACCAGGATCTCAAAGACCTTTACAGCTTAGGCTTTTTTGATAACCTTATGGTCAACCTTGCTGGTGTTAGAGATGGAGTCGAAGTCGCGATCATTGTCGTTGAAAAACCAACCATCAATGCAATTGTCATCAAAGGCAACAACAAGGTAAAACGCAAGGAATTACTTAAAGAGATCACTCTACATACCTTTAACATCCTCAATGAAGAACGCCTCAAGGAGAGTCTTGAGAAGATGAAAGCCTTCTACCACGAGAAAGGCTTCTATTCAGTTCGCATTAAAACCAAAACGGCGAGGGCCGGGAAAAACAACATCCAGGTCATTTTTGTCATTGACGAAGGGCCTAAATGTTACGTTAAAAAGATTCGTTTTCATGGCAATGACAACTTTCGATCCTGGAGTTTAAAACGTAAACTGCAGACCAAAACCTACAGTTTCTTTCTAAGTTGGGTAACCGATGCCGGCATCCTTAAAAAGGATCAACTTGAGAATGACGCCAAACTCCTTAAATCATTCTATTTGAGTGAAGGCTACGTACAGGCTCGGATCAGTAAACCTAAAATCACGCTTGACGAAAATCGCAAATGGATCTACCTAGACTTTGATATTGACGAAGGTGAAGTCTTCACGATGGGACAAGTCGAAGTTATTGACCCAGATAGTGACGCGGAGTTAACCGACAATCTACTTAAGGTTCTCAAGGGAAGAAGTGGTGAGACCTTCAGCAATCTCAATCTCCAAGGCGACATTGAGACCCTCTCAACGTTTTTTGCTGACCGGGGTCACGCCTATGTCGACATTGACCCACGCACCAAGATCGACCCGGAAAAACGTACGATTGATGTCTCTTATTATGTTACCAGAGGAACCAAATTTCTTTTCGGTCGCATTAATATCGGCGGCAACACTAAAACCCGAGACAAGGTAATTCGCCGTGAACTGCGCTTTTCTGAAGGTGATCTCTTCAGCGGGTCAGCCCTCAAACGGAGCCGTGAGAGGATAAATAACACCCAGTTCTTCTCCGAAGCTGATATTCAGACCATTCAGAACGATGATGAGACCATTGATGTCAACGTCAAGGTAGTTGAAGGTTCGACCGGAGCTTTCAGTGTTGGGCTCGGCTACAGCACAGTCGACAGCATTATCGGCGTTGCCAACATATCCCAAAAAAACTGGCTCGGTAAAGGACTCGACGCAACTTTTAACGTTGAACTTTCGGGCTCCCGCCAATTCTATAATATTGGCCTGACCGACCCCTATTTCCTCGACATGAATATGAGTTCCGGCATTAATATCTATAATGAAGAGTACGAATACGACGCCTACTACACTTCGCAACAGGGGTTTAGACTCAGCTTTGGCAAACCAATTGACGAATACACCAGCTGGTCAACCGGCTATCGCTGGGAAAAAGTAAAGATTTTCAATATCAGCTCAACTGCTTCTGACTATATTAGGGATGAAGAGGGCACTACGAGCACCAGTCAGGTCTACTTCTCCATGACCCGGGACAAACGTGACAACTATCTTTTTCCAACCCGGGGCTATAAAGTCAAGGGCACCGTGGTGTTTGCCGGTGGCCCTTTAGGCTTTGACAATGACTTCTACAAGGTTATCCTTGAAGGCCATAAATTCTACCCCTTCAAATGGAGCAGCGCCTTTCACCTCTGGGGACGTGTGGGTTATGCCGATGGTTATGGCGGCCAGGATCTGCCTCTTTATGAACGCTTCTATGTTGGCGGTTTAAAAACAGTACGTGGCTTTGATTTTGGTGAAGCCGGACCGGAAGATGAGAACGGTGATGTCATCGGTGGCACCAAAGAGCTTATTTTGAGTGCCGAATGGATATTCCCGCTAATTAAAAACATGGGCCTTAAAGGGGTTATTTTCTATGATGCCGGTAAAGCTTTTGATGATAATGAAAATTTAAGTTTTGACTTGCGCCACAGTGTCGGTTTTGGAATTCGCTGGAAATCGCCGATGGGCCCCTTACGGGTTGAGTGGGGCTTAAACTTAAGTCCGGAAGATGATGAAGAGAGTAGCGTCTGGGATTTTTCGGTCGGGACCTTCTTTTAGAGGTATGATATACGCCCAATTGGGTGAAAGTGAAATTATATATTACGCAAACCATCAACTAATTTACCAAGGAGTAGGAAATGAAGAAGTATTTTTTGATTACAGCTATTGTTATGGGAATGCTGGTTATGAGTCTTTCCTCTGTTCAGGCCTCAGATCCAGAATTCAAGTTTGGCTATATCGATCTCCAGAAAGTCATGGCCCTTTCCAGCCAGGGAGAAATTGCTAAAGGAAAAATGCAGGCTAAGCAGGAAGAGCTGCGAGCTGAATTACAGACTAAACAGGCCGAAATTTCCGTTATGAAAGAGGAGCTCGAGCGTCAGGGAATGATGCTGAGCCCGGAAAAACGCCAAGAAAAAGAGAACGACTACCAAAAGATGGTGCGTGACTTCAAGATTTTTGTTTCCGATTCAGAAAAAGATATGAAGGCTCTAGAGGGCGAATTCCTCAAAAAGATGCTGAAAGAGCTGGAAGTTGTAACTGAAGAATTTGGCAAAACCGGCAAGTACCAGCTTATTCTTGAAAAACGTAGCGGCATTATCTTTGCCGATGAAGCTCATGACATCTCTGACGAGCTCATCAAAGCCTATAATCAATGGGTCGAAAACAACCAGAAAAAAGAGAAGAAATAGGATCAAATATGCAGACAGCACTGATGGATATCAACCAGATAATGCGCTTTCTACCACATCGTTACCCTTTTCTGCTGGTTGATAAAATACTCGAAATAACTCCGGGAAAAAGTATTGTCGGATGTAAGAATGTTACCATCAATGAACCTTTTTTTGGTGGTCATTTCCCCTCTTTCCCAGTCATGCCCGGGGTTTTAATAATTGAAGCAATGGCCCAGACTGCAGGGATTTTTGCCATGGAGGCTCTTGATGTCAAGGTTGCTGAAGACCCTGACACCAAAATGTTTTTCATGAGTATCGATAAAGCCCGCTTCCGCAAACCTGTAATACCGGGTGATACTATGATTATGACCATGAAGCTTATCAACCAACGCCGTAATATATGGAAATTTGCCGGCCGCGCTGAAGTCGAAGGAACTCTGGTTTGTGAAGCGGAAATGATGGCCAGCATAAGTACAAACTAGTTATCAGTTATCAGTGGTAAATAAAACCATGTCCACTGATAACTGATTTATTTCAGCCATAACTAGGAGACTGTTCGAGAATAGAAGTTTTTTCTCAGATCGAGGCATTTTTTGAAAATAATGCATACCCCAAGGGCACTTCCTACGGGCGCTGCATACACTAAGTATTCCGAGCATTATTTTCAAAAAATAACGATGAGATGGGGGAAAAGAGCATTCTCGGACAGCCTCCTAGACAGGATTAACAATGTCTAAGATTCACTCTACTGCCATATTATCAGATCAGGTTACCATCGCTGACGATGTTACTGTCGGTGCATATGCGATCATTGAAGGCGAAGTAACCCTTGGGAATGGTACTATTATTGACCATCATGCCACGGTCAAAGGTAAAACCACCCTCGGTTCATCTTGTCATATCTACCCTTACGCTCTGGTTGGCACCGACCCGCAGGATCTCAAACATCAAGAGGGCCAATCTGAGCTTATAATAGGCGACCAAACCGTCGTCAGAGAGTATGCCACCATTAGTCGCGGAACCGAACACGGCGGCGGCATTACGCGCATCGGTTCGCATAACTTTATCATGGCCTACTCCCATATCGCCCATGACTGTCAGTTCGGCAATCATATCATTCTCTCAAACGGGGCTACCTTTGGGGGCCACAGCGAGGTAGAGGATCACGCGATAATTGGAGGTTTGAGCGCCGTTCATCAATTTTGCCGGATCGGAGCCTACTCCTTCATCGGCGGCGCTTCAGGAGTTTCCCAGGACATCCCACCCTATGTCCTGGCCAACGGCAATCATACCCGCCTCTACGGCCTCAACAGTGAAGGCTTAAAGAGGCATGGTTTCAGCAAAGAGACCATTAAAGCCATCACTCAGGCCTTTCGCATTATCTTTCGGACAACCGGTCTCCCGCTGGCTAAAGCCATTGAAAGAGTCGAAAATGAGGTCGAAAATATCCCAGAGGTATCGCATATGTTAAACTTTATCAAACAATCGAAACGGGGCGTATGTCGAAGAAAATAGAGAACTTAAAAGTCATCAAGGCAGGTGTCGTCGGAGTCGGACATCTCGGTGCTTTCCATGCCGAAAAGTATACCTTGCTTGAAAATGTCGAACTGGTTGGAGTTTTCGACCTTGATTTCGAGCGAGCTTGTAAAGTTGCTAAAAAACTCTCAGTCCCGGCTTTCAAAGATCTTAACGAATTGCTTGCAAAATGTCAGGCTGTCTCGATTGCGACTTCGACTTCGGCTCATTATGAACTGGCTCGCCAAGCTCTGCTTAAAAAAATTGATCTCCTGATTGAAAAGCCGATAACCACGACCGAAGCCGAAGCCCAGACCCTGATTGAGCTGGCCAAGGAAAATCAATGTATCCTCCAAGTCGGCCTCCTTGAACGCTTTAATCCGGCTTTCACTAAAACCCGGAATCATCTGGTTAACCCACGTTTTGTTGAAGTCCATCGACTCTCCCCATTCAGTTTTCGCAGTATCGATATCGATGTCATTCTCGATCTTATGATCCACGATCTCGATCTCGTGCATGAAATAATAAAAAGTCCGATAACCAGTATCGATGCCGTCGGGGTTCCGGTTATCTCCAAACAAACTGACATTGCTAACGTACGTATCCATTTTCAAAACGGGGCCGTAGCCAATCTCACCGCCAGTCGAGTCTCGTTAAATCCAGAACGCAGAATTAGAATTTTCCAGCCAGATGGTTACTTCTCTCTCGACTTCAGCAATTTTTCAGCGACCATCTGCCGCCGCCAAGAAGGCAGCTATCTTGAACCGCTACCTAAAGTCACCTCTGAAGAGCTGACATTTCCAAAAAGCGATAATCTGAAGCTCGAGATCGAAGATTTTATTGACGCCATCCGTCATCGTCGAAAACCGCTCGTCAGTGGGGATGAAGGCCTCCTGGCCCTGTCAACCGCAATCAGGATCAAGGAAACCATCAAAAAACAACAACACATTTGGGAGGATGTCTGAAGTTGCGAGTTTAACTCTGAACTCTGAACTCTGAACTTTTAAATATGAAAAACGCCCCCCACCTGGTTATTGTCGCCGGTGAAGATTCCGGTGATTTCCACGGCGCCAATCTCGTTGAGGCTCTGCGTCAACAACTACCGCTGAGTCGTATCTCCGGTATCGGTGGGCAAAAGATGAAAGAAGAAGGAGTCGAACTGATTTTCCCGTCAGCCCGACTTGCTGTCGTTGGTATAACCGAAGTTTTAAGGCGCTTGCCCGATATTTTAGCTGGCTGCAAAACAATCCGGAAACATCTTCGCGAAACCCGGCCGGAGCTGTTGGTTCTGATCGATTTTCCTGATTTCAATCTCCACCTGGTTGCTCCCTATGCTCGCAAACTAAAGATCCCGATTGTCTACTATATCAGCCCCCAGGTCTGGGCCTGGCGCCAGGGAAGGGTTGCCAGCATTAACAAACTGGTCGAAAAGATCCTGGTTATCTTACCTTTTGAGGAAGAATTTTATCGCCAGCGAGGCGTTACCGCCGAATACGTTGGTCATCCGCTCCTGGATGAATTCAAAGATTTCCGCTCTCTTCCCCATAAGCAACGTCGCCATATTGCCCTGATTCCAGGCAGTCGCAAAAGTGAAGTAAAACGGCTCCTACCGCTTATGTTGACTGCAGCTCGCCTCTACGCAAGGGAAAAGCCGCATACTCGATTTATTATTCCCGTGGCCCCATCGATCGACATAAACCTCATCCAGGAGATGATTCCGACGAGCTTGGTCAATAAGATCTCCTTACTACGAGAACCTCTCGCAAAAGCACTGAGAAATGCCTCTTTTGCTCTCGTCACCTCAGGCACAGCCACCCTGGAAACAGCTCTAGCCGAAGTCCCGATGGTAGTCATCTATAAAGTGAATCAGCTCTCCTACGAACTAGGTAAAAGATTAATCTCGGTTCCTTTCATCAGCCTGGTAAACTTGATAGCTGAAAAGGAAATTGTCCCGGAGCTTATTCAACATGAAGCTCTTCCGGAAAAAATTGCCGGAAAGATGCGTTCATTACTTGACAAACCTGAAACTTACATTGAAATTTGCCATGAGCTCAGAGACCTTAAAACAAAATTAGGCAAGGCCGGCGCACCGGCTCGTGCGGCCGCAGCCATTATAACTGTAATGAGAAAAAATGAATAATTATCGCCGACTACTTAAATACGTCATTCCGCTCTGGCCAAAACTTCTTTTGTCGATCATTTTTATGATCATCTTTTCGCTCCTCACTTCCGCCATTGCTTTCCTTGTCAAACCAGCCCTTGATGATATTTTCCTCAAGCAAGATGCAACAATGCTGAAACTTCTACCCCTGGTTCTGATAGGCATTTTCCTGCTCAAAGGGATCACTAACTATCTCCAATCATATTTCATCGGATTCGTCGGAAACCGAGTTGTCACCAATATCAGAGAGGAGGTCTACTTCCATCTCCAGTCTCTCTCTCTCTCCTTTTTCACTTCGATTCCGAGCGGTGCCCTGACCTCACGCGTAATCTACGATATCGCCATGATTCAACGTTCGGTATCCAGTGTGATTGCCGGCCTCTTGAAAGAGATAATAACCGCTTTAGGCCTTATCGGGGTTCTCTTCTATCGTGATTGGCAACTCGCTATAATTGCCCTTGTAATTCTCCCACTACTCTTTTTTCCGATTTTCAAATACAGTCGCAAACTGCGCCGATTCAGCAAAAAAGGGCAGTCTCAAGTTGCTGAGATCTCCTCTTTTTTACAAGAGAGCTTCACTGGCATCCGCATTATCAAGGCTTTCATCATGGAGGAGTATAACCGCCGGGAATTTTCCCGCATCAATGAAAAACTTTTTAAATTGATGATCAAACGCCTCAAGATAAAATCGCTGACGGCTCCGATTTCGGAAACCTTTGGCGGTCTGGCTGCGGCAGCAGTCATCTGGTATGGCGGTAGCCAGGTCATCAGCGGCCAATCAACTCCGGGCAGTTTTTTCTCTTTCATGACCGCCCTGTTTATGCTTTACGGGCCGATCCGCAGCCTTAACCGCAGTAACAACCAGGTTCAGGAAGCCTTAGCTGCCGGGACTCGGGTCTTTGAACTGTTGGATACCGTAGCTGACGTAAAAGATGCTCCTAAAGCTCCCGCTCTTGATCCTTTTCACGATCTCATATGTTATGATGAGATCGACTTCAGATATAACGAAGATGAAATTTTAAAAAATATTTCATTAACCATAAAAAAAGGTGAAACTGTAGCCATCGTCGGTCGTAGCGGTAGCGGCAAAACAACACTAGTTAACCTTCTCCCTCGCTTCTACGATGTCCAGAGTGGAAAAGTAACCATCGATGGACGTGATATCCGAGAAATCACCCAGCACTCTCTTCGCCAACAAATCGCCATCGTCTCCCAACAAACAATTCTTTTTAATGACACCGTGCGCAATAATATTTATTACGGACGTGCGGATGTCAAAGAAGAAGAGCTCATTGCAGCTGCCAGGTCCGCCAATGCCCATGATTTTATCAGCAAACTGCCACAAGGTTACGATACTGTAGTTGGCGAGAACGGCATCAGGCTTTCAGGAGGTCAGCAACAGCGTCTCTCCATTGCTCGAGCCCTACTCAAAAACTCACCCATCCTGATCCTCGATGAAGCGACTTCTTCTCTAGACACGGAATCCGAACGCGAGGTCCAGGAGGCGATCAACCGCCTGATGGAAGATCGCACAACTCTGGTCATTGCGCATCGGCTCTCTACCATCACCCACGCCGACCGCATCGTCGTAATGGCTGATGGTCGCATTATTGAAGTTGGCAACCACCAGGAATTATTAGACAAAGGTGGTGAATATGCCAACCTTTACAAACTTCAATTCAGGAAAGAGGGTTAACCTTGAGTGTGCGGACACTAAAATATTTTCCCCAACAGGAATTAACAATTATTGGCACTTACTAAAATCCAAAAGAATTATATCGAGTGAGCCTTCACTTCAATTTGTCGATTATTTGCTTTTCATCATCATATCTGTTATAGTAGCAGATATAAGTCTGAATTAAACTACGATAAGTCTGTGTAGAGAAGCGTCGCGACAAACCGTTGAAACGCGACAAAGTAGGAAAAAGGAGGGTCTTAAGATGGAAGCCCAACAAACTAACTCCAATATATCACTGCTTTCCAGCATGAATGCTTTTTACGGAATCCCTAATACCTCTCAAGAAACCGCTGCTGCTATAGATCGCGGAGTTCCGGCACCAGAGGTCTACAGCCCAGGTTCACGTGAACCAATTGTCCCTGAGCAGACCCCGGAAACAGCGACAAATCCGGCCCCGACAACTCCAGCAGAGACCTATTTTTCACAAGCAACGGAACAACTTGAGATTAGTGACCAAGCCGTTGCTATGCAACTGCAGCAACAGCAGCAAGAAAACAACAATCCTGCCATACCGGTGGCGGCCGATAATGGTACACCAGCTCCTGAAGCTCAGGGGACTGACATCGAACCTCAATTACAAGTGGAACCAGGTTCAAATAATTCGGGACAGCGGGTTGAGCAGAACATGGCCCCGAACCAACCTCAACCAAATACAGCCACTGAACCTACAGCGGTAACGGGTTTAAATGATGGGCCCATGACGCAAACCCAAAACACCGGCAGAGAGAACAGTCAACAACCAGCTAACTCCCTTCTTCAGACAAGCTATGCGCAATTTTCCGGTAGCGGTCCGGCGGCCAGCAGTGCCAGCCAACCGGGAAACCGTTTGAGTGCCATGGGTTAAAACTCAGACTGATTAAATAAATAAACGTAAAAAGGGCGGTTTAAAAACCGCCCTTTTTACGTTTATAACCTACAAGGTGGCACAACCTAATAAATCAACATCCATAATAATCACGATACCACCTGACAAACTCCTCTACACCTTGTTCCAGTGGTGTAGCCGGACTAAAACCAACCGCCGACTGCAGGTCGGCAACATCAGCATAAGTAGCCGGAACATCGCCGGGTTGCATGGGCAGTAACACTTTTTTTGCTTTCTTACCCAATTCCTTTTCCAGGATAGCTATAAAATCAAGTAATTGCACCGGACTATGGTTACCAATATTGTAGAGACGGTAAGGAGCCGGGCTACTACCAGGGTCAGGAGAGCCCCCATCCCAGTCACTATTAGATGCGGGAAGATGGGGAATAAGCCGGAAAATCCCCTCTACGATATCGTCAACATAAGTGAAATCCCGCTGCATTTCCCCTTGATTAAAGACCTTTATCGGCTCTCCTGCCAGAATCGCCTTGGTAAAGAGAAACAGAGCCATATCCGGGCGTCCCCAAGGACCATAAACCGTAAAGAAACGCAGACCCGTAACCGGCAGACCGTAGAGGTGACTGTAAGAATGGGCCATTAGCTCATTGGCCTTTTTACTTGCAGCATAAAGACTTACCGGATGATCAACATTACCATGTACGGAAAAAGGCATCTTTGTATTAAGACCATAAACCGAGCTGGATGAGGCATAGATCAGATGCTCCACCTGGTTATGGCGACAACCTTCAAGGATATTGAGAAACCCTGATATATTACTGTCAATATAAGCCTTAGGATTTTCCAAACTATAACGAACCCCGGCCTGAGCCGCAAGATTAACGACTTGCTGAAAAGCACCACTCTTAAATAACTCCTGCATACCTTTCGTATCAACCAGATCAAGTTTGGCAAAAGAAAAGTTTTTATCTTGCAAGAGGATTTTAAGGCGATCATTTTTCAGGCCGACATCATAATAATCATTAAGATTGTCGAGACCTACAACCTTCATCCCTGCTGCCAGTAAGCGCCGACTGACATGAAAACCTATAAATCCAGCTGCTCCGGTAACCAATACGCTCATAATATTTACTCTCCAGGCTTTTCCAGTAAGCTCATTCAATCTATAAGTATTGAGCAAGCCACTAAATTTAATTTTACTCTGGCCGTCTAAACTGACCTCCAAAGCTTAGGAGGTTGTCCAACTTATAACATAATCAAAATTATAACTTCATTCAACAAAAAAAGACCGGAACGGCATAACCGTCCAGGTCTTTTTGGAAGAAATACAACTACTGAAAGCTCTTTCTAGCTACATATCGAGGTCAGGAGCATTGCTGACAAACTGATATTGACCATCAAAACAGACCCCAACCCCTTCACTCTCAATACGTACCACTCGACCATTCATCTCAACCCATGAACCAGACCCTGAAAACGAGTTGAGGTAGAGGTTTACTTTTACATCGGTTCCCTGTTCAACCGACTGACCTTCAGTCAGCAGGAAAGCTCCGCCGGACGATACGTCGCGGGTTTTCCACTCATAAGTCTGGACATCTCCACTACCAAGCATGGTTTCAACATGCGCCGGAACCTGAAGATTATATCTTGTCACTACTCTTTTTTCCATAATATCACCTTTTCTCTCTAGGCTAAATCATGATATCCATCTTTACTGCAAAACTCGATGAAAATCAGTCAAAAGATCTTAAAGCCCCTAGCTGCAAATCTAAACCTTATATGATGCAAGTATACTACAAGATAGAGAAAAAACAATCAGTCAAAAGTATGAAAATAGTCTTATTTTAAAAAAAAGAAGTGATCACGCCAAATATTTAGAGGCCCAGAGAGCCGCTTGGAGTCGGTTAGGAACATTTATTTTACGAAAAATACGGTAGACATGGCTTTTTACCGTATGCTGGCTGATACAGAGATGATCAGCGATCTGATCATTTGTTGAACCAACTCCAATCTCCATCAGCACTTCCCGCTCGCGAACAGACAAGGTAACCGACAAAAGAGAAGATGAAGCTTTATTTTCGTCCTCCTCAATGCCCTGCCCCCGACTTTCTAGAATACAGCGACTGACTAGTTGACGCGGAAACCAGAGTTCACCGGCGACGACCGCTTGGATAAAACGAATGAGAAGATTAGGGGCGGCATTAGCATTGACAACCCCGCGCACTCCACGACGCAACATCACACTTTCAACATCGAGATCAGGATCGAGGTTAATCAAAACCACATAAATCTTGTCGTCTACCAACAGGCGGTCACCAAAAAGATCGAGATAGGCAATAATTGTTTCAGCATCATCACCGGAGCAGTCACGCATCAACAACATACGCTTGTCGCCTGCCAACCCTAGCGGAGGCTCATCCTGACCATTTTCAGCCACCTGACAGTAAAAACCAAATTCACGCTCGAGAAATGACGCCAATAAGCCTTTCTGTATATTTTGCTGACCAACAACATAAGCGACCCAGTCCTGAACAATAAAATCAGCAAGACTTGCCATTCCCACCCCAAATGTTAAATTCCTGTTAACTTTAAGTGCAAATACCAACAACCGCCGTTAAATGTCAAGCAGCAATACTAAAGGGCGCAAAAATATTCACGAGCCCGTGGAGTCACAATCCGCCCTCTGGGGGTTCGCGCCAGAAAACCTGCTTGCAAAAGGAAAGGCTCACAAACATCCTCAAGGGTGTCTGGCTCCTCGTTAAGCACTGCCGACAGAGTCTCAATACCGACTGGACCACCATTAAATTTATTAATAATGGCATCCATAAAGAGGCGATCGAGATTGTCAAAACCGCGTTCATCTATCTCAAGGCTATCAAGGGCAGAGGCAGCAGTCGTCTTTGAGATGGCATCAAGACCGTCAACTTGGGCAAAATCACGCACTCGTTTTAAAAGTCGGTTAGCGATTCTCGGAGTTCCACGAGAACGACGAGATATCTCCAGAGCGCCATCCTCTTCAATCACAATCCCTAAAATCCGAGCTGAACGTGTAATAATCTTGGCAAGCTCTTCAACCTGATAAAACTCAAGCCGCATAACAATGCCAAAACGATCCCGTAAAGGCGAAGAGAGCAAGCCAACCCTGGTGGTAGCCCCAACCAGCGTAAATGGAGGTAGATCGAGCGATATCGAGCGAGCAGCCGGGCCTTGGCCGATTATGATATCGATCTTGAAATCCTCAAGTGCAGGATAAAGAATCTCCTCGACCACCCGATTAAGTCGGTGAATTTCATCAATAAAGAGAATATCATGGGGTTGCAGATTGGTCAATATTGCCGCAAGATCACCGGGCCGGGTAATTGCCGGGCCAGATGTACCCCGTATCTGCGCTCCCATTTCAGAGGCTACGATACGAGATAGAGTCGTTTTTCCCAACCCGGGAGGGCCATAGAGAAGCAGGTGATCAAGGGCTTCCTGCCGACCCCGGGCCGCCTCAATAAAAACCTTGAGATTAGTTACCGCTTTCATCTGGCCAACATAGTTGACAAGCTGATGCGGCCGCAAACCCTCTTCGATAGCACCATCAACAGAGGTCAAAGAAGCTTCCAATAAACGTTCCTCAACCACGATGAAGCTCCTGTAAAACCAACTTCAACAGAGCTTCGAGCCCTAAGCCGGAATGGTCGCGAACTACCTTTACAGTGATTGCTTCAACCTCATTACTACGATAACCCAGAGCCTGCAGGGCCTCCATCAATTCATTAGTGAGAACACCACCTGAGCCTGGCCCTGCAACCACATCTGAGGAGAGCTCCAAAACAGCTAACTCGCCAAGCTCTTTTTTCAAGAGTTCCCCCAGCTCTAAAACAAGTCGCCGTGAAAGTTTTTTCCCGACCCCTGGCAATTTGGCAAGCTCATCAACCTCTTGATTTATGAGCTGCCTCTCAAGTTGACCCAATTCGCCACCCGAAATAATCGCAAAAGCGAGCTTTGGGCCGACTCCATTAACCTTGAGGAGTCGCAAGAACATATCCTGTTCACGACTTTCGAAAAATCCATATAACTGTATCGCATCATCACGAAGTTTTGTCGTAACCCATAAAACTACCTCTTCGTTAAGAGGCGGAAGTTGATTGCCTGTCGTCACAGAAATGTGGAGACGATAGCCAACCCCACCAGCCTCGACCATAACTTCATCAATTCCTTTATAGACCAGAGGCCCACGAACTCTTCCAATCATAATCGCTGCCACTCCTGCAGACGGCTTTGATGGTGATGACATATAGCGATCGCCAGAGCATCTGCTGAATGCTCACCAGCAAGCTTTGGGACTTTTAACAATAACTTCACCATATGCTGAACCTGATCCTTAGTTGCCTTGCCATAACCGACCACAGACTGTTTAACCAGGGCCGGAGGATATTCATTAATTGATAACCCAAACTTTGCCCCGGCAACCATAACGGCACCACGCGCCTGGCCCAGTACCAGCATACTTTTCACATTAACACCATAAAAGATCCCCTCAACTGCAAGTTGATCGGGCTTATATTTGGTCAAAAGGGCCGCAGTATGATCATAAAGCAGTGCTAGTTTCTCACCAACACCAGCTTTTCTCGGTAGCTTCAACTCTTCATCGTGACAATAACTCAGCTGACCAGCAATATTTTCAACCAGACCGTAACCGGTCACTGCACTACCGGGGTCTACTCCTAAAACCAACATCTAGACCTAACCCTGTAACTCTTCCAGGAGAGCATCATCGATATCAAAGTTAGAGTAGATATTCTGGATATCATCACAATCTTCAAGGTTATCCATCAGGCGTAACATCTGTTCGGCGGCTTTACCCTCAAGATTCACAGTGTTAGAAGGAATTTTGTCAACCGCGGCAGAAACCATCTCAATCCCTTCACTCTCTAAAGCCTGGCGGACTTCCTCAAAAGCTTCAGATGATGTATGAACTTCTATAACCTCTTGCCCCGCCTCATCGATAACATCATCGGCCCCGGCCTCAAGGGCTAGCTCAAAAAGATTTTCCGCATCAACCTTATCACGTTCACAAACGATCACCCCTTTAGTTTCAAAGATCCAAGAGACGCAGCCGTTTTCACCTAAATTACCGTTACCTTTTGCGAAGATATGACGAACATCAGCAGCTGCGCGGTTCTTATTGTCGGTCATAATATCGAGTAGTACAGCAGCTCCACCGGGACCATAACCTTCATATGTATACTCTTCATAGTTAACCCCATCTAGATCGCCGCTACCTTTCTTGATGGCACGCTCAATATTATCTTTCGGCATATTGGCAGCTTTTGCGATAGCCACAGCTGTCCGCAAACGGGGATTCATCTCCGGATCACCCCCACCGCCCCTGGCGGCAACAATAATCTCCTTGATTATCTTGGTAAAGATCTTACCTCGCTTAGCATCCGCCGCACCCTTCTTATGCTTAATACTACTCCACTTATTATGGCCTGACATAATTAAACTCCACTATCTATTATGAAAATATTTAAACTTTCTAAAACTTAAAACCTTCACCAACTAACTAGCCAAAGAGGGCCCTCTTTGTCAAGACGTAAAAAGGCCAGCGCCTTATGAGCGCTGGCCTTTGACTTAGAAAAACAGTCCCGCTTCTCTTACATCTTTAAAAGCAGAGGAGCAATAACCAAAGAGACGATAGACATCAATTTGATCAGGATGTTCATGGCCGGACCGGAAGTATCCTTGAAAGGATCGCCAACCGTGTCGCCGGTAACCGCTGCTTTATGAGCATCGGAACCTTTACCACCACAATGGCCCTGCTCGATGTATTTCTTGGCATTATCCCAAGCGCCACCGGCGTTTGACATAAAGAGCGCCATGAAGACACCGGTCAAAGTTGCACCGGCAAGCATACCACCCAGAGCTTCGGCACCAAGAGAAAAACCTACCACGATCGGAGCAAGAATCGCCAAAAGGCTGGGAGCAATCATCTCTTTCAATGAAGCGGCAGTACTGATGTCAATACACTTTTCATACTCTGGACGAGCAGTACCTTCCATGATCCCGGGAATTTCCCGGAACTGACGGCGAACCTCTTCAACCATCGCGTATGCAGCCTTACCTACTGAAGACATGGTCATAGCGCCACAAAGGAAAGGAATAATACCACCAAGGAAGAGTCCGATAACAACCATCGGATTAGTCAGATTAATTACTTTGAGGCCGACTGCAGAAGTGTAAGCTGCAAAGAGGGCAAGAGCGGTCAGGGCGGCCGAACCGATGGCAAAACCTTTACCGATAGCGGCAGTGGTGTTACCAAGAGCGTCAAGACCATCAGTGATTTTCCGGGTCTCTTCACCCAAACCACACATTTCAGAGATTCCACCGGCATTATCGGCAATCGGACCATAAGCGTCAACCGACATGGTAACCCCAACCGTGGCCAACATCCCAACCGCGGCGATACCGATACCGTAAAGACCGATAAAATGGAAAGAGCCAAAGATCGCAGCACAAATCAAAAGAACTGGAACCGC
>DAOWIX010000054.1 GCA_030640695.1 Deltaproteobacteria bacterium
CGCTGTAGGGGATCAGCGGCCCGCTGTGCGATATAATTTCTAAGCTCAGGGTAACTCTGTTCAAGTTCCCGACGCCCTGAACTATCAGACTTAACGTATTCTAAAGCTGCCATTTCGATCAGAAATTTACGATACCCGGCAAAGATCTCATCAGCACCCTCTCCCGTGAGCACGGTTTTCACCCGCTGGCTCGCTATCCGGCAAACCTGGTCAGTGGGCAGCACGGCCCCTAAGAAAATCGGCTCTTCGAGAGCCTTGACCAAAGCGGGGAGTTCCGCCAACATATTCTCTTGACAAAAAGCAACATGATGCTTCGCTCTTTTGAATCGAGATCCGGCAGCCGCGAGAAATTTTTGCACCTCAGGTAACTCATTGTAAGACGGATCACTAAAGGCGATCGTAAAAAGAGAGAGCTCCGGTTGGCTCTCGGCGGCGACCGCCGCGACGGCACAGGAATCGATGCCACCACTTAAAAAACTGCCGACTTCGACATCGGAACGTAAACGCAAACGTACTGCATCGCAAAACAGCTCATAAAGCCTCTCCTCGGCATCAACAAGAGAGATTTTCTCACTGTTTTCGCTCTCGGGAAGAAAACTATTCTGCCAATACGACTCAATTTTATAGGTTCCGGTAGTCAGATCGTAGATTAGAAAAGAGCCCGGCGGTAGTCGCTTGATACCGGCAAAAACCGTCTCTTCACCCGGCAAATAACGATAGGTGAAAAGTGCGGGAAAAGCCTCACTTCTGATTCCGCTGTCACCTCCGGCCTGCAACAGAGGCTTGATTTCAGAAGCGAACCAAAAATCGCCGTCAAGTTCACGATAGTAGAGCGGTTTGATCCCGAAACGATCCCGAAAAAGAACTACCTGACGCTTTTGGGGATCAAAAAAAGCCCCGGCATACATGCCGTTAAAGGCTTGTAGCGCTAGCGCAGGCCCAAAGCGCCGCAGCATCTGCAAAGCAACCTCGGCATCACCTTTCGTCAACCATTCAACATCATCAAAACCATCCTTAAGCTCAAGGTAGTTATAGAGTTGTCCATTACATATCAGGGCCGCCTGATCAACCCCGGAACGCACCGGCTGCATGCCGGTTTCAAGATCAAGAATTGCGAGTCGGACAAAGCCAAAACCGACCCTTCGCCGACCGCACTTATAAACCTCACAACACTCATCATCAGGCCCGCGATGGGCCTGAACCGAGCCCATTAGAGACAAATCATGCCCAATTTTACTCGCATCCATGCGGGCTGAAATTATACCGTGAATACCGCACATTAAATAATACTTTCCTCCAGAATCAAATCAACAAACAATTGTCGAGCGGCAGCAAACTATAAGCACTGACGAAGACCACCTGCTCAGTAACTAAAAATGGACTTTTCTCACACCCATCTCTATCTGTTTTATAGTGAAATTGCCGGTCAAAGGCAAGAGATGACATCAAGACCACGACACAAGTTCCGGCACTAGAAGATCAATAAAACAGCCAACTGACCAGTTTTCATGTTGACCACCAAGCAGATGCGAGAGCCCGGCCGCGACCTCTAGAGCCGCAACCACGTTTACAGTTGGAGCGAGATTGCCGACTGCCCCTTCAATCCCGCCATCTTGAGTTTCAGGCTCAAACCTTTGATAAATCCGACCCATGATTCCGGATGCGGGCGGCACCATGGCCACCTGACCAGACCAACCGCCAACCGCCCCATGAATCAAAACAAGATCAAGCTTTGCACAGAGATCAGCCAGTTGCAGTCGTAAAGTAATCGAGTCAAGGGCATCAAAAACCAGGTCACATGAGGCCAAAAGTTGGACTCCCCGGTCACTTTGAAAAGATCGGTTTAAAGGCTCAACCGTAACAACTGGATTAACCATTGCGCCTCTTTCTCGAGCGACTTCAGCTTTGTAACGACCAAGCGTCGCCGTCGTCGCCAGAAGCTGTCTATTAAGATTACTCTCGACAAAAAAATCGGGGTCGATAACCAACAAGTTACCAACCCCGAGCCGTATCAGCATCTCAAAAATATGTCCACCCAGACCGCCGCAACCGACCACGGCGACCCGCGACTGTAACAAGCGCAGTTGCCCCCGACCGGCAAAAAGATCTCTCTGGCGCTGATAACGCAAGGGGAAGAGGCCATTTTCTAGAATAATCTTCTCTATCTCTTTAAAAGTAACTGAGAACTTATCAGCTGCTCTCTCATAGGCGGCTAACGGAATCAAATCATCCTCTACTGCCGCCATTTCAAGAAAAGCAATCAGGGCTGTTCCCAGAGCCGGCATCAACCTCCTCCAACCTTGGGGAAAATCGAACAGACATCCCCTTCGAGAAGTTCAGTATCAAAATCGACGTGACGGCCGTTACAGAGGAGGACGCCGACCTCAGCTAATGGAATAGTTAACTCATGCAAAACCTGCAAGGTTGAAATCCTGCCGCCGTACTCGCACTCTTTAACGGTAAAACGCCCCTGACGAAAATCGGCAAAAAGCTTTATCGTCACCCGCAAGCCACGACCTCCTGATTCCGCACCGGCCGAGCCGATTGCTGCCGGTCAGTTTTTCTTCTCAAGGGCTGGAGCTCTCTCGCCGACCGGCTTGCCAACATTTTTACAATGTCATCTTTCTGAGCAATAAAATGATCCACTAATTCAGGATCAAACTGCCTTCCCGCCTCTTTCTGCAACTCGGCAAAGGCCCTCTCCAAACCAAAAGGAGAACGATAAGGACGGGTTGAAGTCATGGCATCAAAAGCATCGGCGACCCCGACAATGCGGGCCATCAAAGGAATTTCTTGACCCTGCAGACCATCTGGATATCCAGTCCCATCCCAATGTTCATGATGATGATAGACAACCGCCGCTACCGCCGCCAGTGAACTAATTGGCGCCAGAATGTTACGTCCTTTACAAGGATGTTCTCGAACTTCGCAAACCTCACTCTCGGTCAAATCCCTGGAAAAACAAAGAATCGCTTCCGAAATACCAATCTTGCCGATATCGTGTAAAATCGCCGCCTGCTGCAGAACCGCAAGCTCATCGTTTGAAAAAACAAGCTTACGGGCAATCAGAGAAGCATAGAGAGAAACCTGTCGCGAATGACCATGAGTATAAGAATCTTTTTCCTCAAGAGCCAAGGCAAAGCTCTCTACTGTTTCAATGTATTGCCTTTGCAGATTGTCATAAAGATAGGTGTTTTCAATGGCGGCTGCGGCCTTAGAAACTAACATATAGAAGGATCGCCGCAGCTTATCGGAAAAAATCACCTCTGGGGTAAAAGATACCAAAACCAAGACACCAACCAAACGGTTATGCGCTTTCAAAGAAAACACCATCATTGAACTGAAATGAATCGGCTTTTGCGAATCACTGAAAATTGCCGACAAAAAAGGATCATTTTCCCTGAAAAGCTTACTACTATAACTGGTAAAACACTCGTCAGCAACAACCGACGACAGTTTCTTCGGCAAAGAACGAAGAAGATATCTCTCAGTCGCCGGCAACCGGCGAAAGAGCTGGCGCCGCCAGAGCTTAAAATCAGCCTTCCCGGCATCACAA
>DAOWIX010000007.1 GCA_030640695.1 Deltaproteobacteria bacterium
CGTACAGTTGCCCTGCAGGAGCTTTTAGATACTCGGAAACAGCTTGAAAGTGCTGGTTTGCTTGATAAGAATGATCCCGAAGGAGCCGCCCGGCGCGCCCATCTCAACGGTAAAGTATTGATGGAGGTCGGTCAGCTGAAAAAAGCCTGTGATCAAAACCTTGGCGATCTTTTGCGAGCTCTTGACCGTTTTGATGCATCGGTTGCCGCATCCTTGGTTGATAGTCAAGCAACCCGGTCGATCAACACCAATTACGAATTAGCTTTAAGCCGTTATATGAAGGATGAAAAATCCCGTTTTGAGGAAGCTTCAGGAACCGCCCAAAAGGCGTTGGAAGCGTATCAGGAGGCGGGTGACGAGAAGGATAAGAAACGTTTGTTGCAGAAATATAACCGCATCAAACGCCGCCTCATGCAAGTCGAACAACGGCGTCGGCTCTATGAAGCCCGGGTTAAGGTTGCGGCGATGAATCAGCAGTTTTCGGGGCTGGTAAGGGAAAAGATCAGGGCTGAAGGGAGTGATATCTCAACTCAGTTTCGCGATCTTCTGGCCAATCTCTACAATGTTTTTGCCAAGATCACGCCGGTCGCTGAAGTTGGTGGTACGGGAACCCCTGAGCTGATGGCAAATCTGGGTTTTCCTAATGTCGAGGAGCTGCGTAATACCTTGGCCGTGGTCAGTGATGCAACCGATAAACTGGGTGGTGTCCTTGATGAGATGGTTAATGATGTGATGGCCGGGCTCGGCGAAATCCGAGTCGTTAATACAAGCGGTATTAATAGTGAAGCTTTAAGTGTTGAAGAAGAGATGGATTTTCTGCGCCAGGCGCGTCTTAACTGGCATGAATAACACTTACTTGTGGGCGCTGACTGTAAGTCACTAAATATCAGCAAGAGAAAATTAATAAGGAGTGGGTCATGAAAAAGTTACTTTTGATAGTTATGGGTCTGGTAATGATCATCGGAATCAGTGGTTTTAAGGCCGAGATGGTCAGGGCCGAATCGATGTACGAATATTATGCCGATGCTTCTTCGGCAGATCTTGAAAAAGAGACCCGAACAATGGGTCAGGAGTTAAAGAAAACCTTTAGTCAGGATAATATACACCGTAATCAGCAGAAAATCGATTTTGCCACCTATTTTACCAATCTCAAAAAGGCGGCACTTTATGGCAGCAAACTTTCCACCTACAGCCAATATTGTGAAGATCTCAATTTTGCTCGTGACAATGAGGTTTTTAAGGGGTTGCCGGAAGAACCACGGGGTCAGACCTCCGACAAAGAGTTACGGGCCCGCAAAGAGTTTGTTGTGGAAAAATATGATCGCACCAAACTCAATGTTGAAGAGGAGATCGATATCTATATTGACCTTTTGACTTTAGCCCTGGATGTTTGTGAATCGATGTCGGTTAATGATCTCAGCGGCTTTGTCACTCTTGAAGAGAATCGGGATCAGATCGTAAAATGGTTGCACAGCGATCAATATGAGACTTATCAAAAGACGGCTACAAGCCTTGGCCAAACCTGGCCTGAGATCGAAAAGCGCATTGGCAGTCAGTGCGCCCTCTGGCAGGGACGGCCAAAATCTCCCGATGCGCCAATAATTAGTGCACGGCTAGTTGGTGCTCTTTAGTAAACTCTTGAACAAAGTGAGGATTTGTCAGATGCGCGGTATCATTAAATATGACAATGGCCGTCTCAAAACCGGACGGGTCAGCCTGCTTGTTTTTCTCTGTCTCGTTCTCGGTTTAGGTCTGCTCTTTCGTATGCATAAACCGGTCGATAAAGCGATTGTTGTGGTTCGCCATATTTTTGCCGCAAACCCCGAGGCGGAAACGAAAAAGTCGCCCCCTAAAGAGTCTGAAAAACCGACTCCGCCATCACAGCAAGAGCCCATAAAGCTTGCCGACAATGCTTCAACTAAAGATCTTGAGAAGATCAAGGAAAAGAGCAAAGAATTACCTCCAAAAACGTCGCCAGCGCAGGCCGAAATGCTTAATGATGATCTTCAAAAATCTGAATCGCCTGATGAAAAGGGGAGTCAAAGCACCATGAAAGCGGCTAAAACCCCAGAACCAGCACTCAAAGAGATAGCTGCAAGGGCTGATGACCAAGCAATCGAGAGTCGGGTGGTTCAAGGTCAGCCGGAAAAACCGATAGCAACTAAACTGACCTCTCCAGAGCCGTTGCCAGCTCCCTTGCCAAAGGAGTTAAAGAAAACTGCAACTCAGCAACCTGAAAACGATCCGTCACAAGTCATGTCCGAAGTGCTTGAAACTATGAATGAGAAGAATATTTCGACTCAGATCAAAATGGAGCCCGAAGAGTTGGTTGTCGATTTTCAGCAAGAGTGGCATGAATCGGTAAAACCGGAGGCTCAGAGAGTCAGTCTGATGTCGGAGGCTAACCGGCAGCGTATTCGAGAAAATTTATCGAAAAATGATTCGTCGACGGCACCAACAAAAAGTAGTCAATTTACGGCAGTCAAGATAGCCTCTAAGAAGGTGAGAGAAGCAGATGTAAAGCCAGAAAAAAAGTTGGGACGCTCTGCCCTCAAGGCGACGATCGCAAAAACGTACACTTCAGCTAAGCAGATGAACGCTAAGAGCATTACCGTTGAAAAACAAGAGTATGCAGTACTGCATCGGGCCTGGAGAGACGTTGGCGAAGGTCAAAAAGAGAATGACCGGCTCATCCCTTTGCGGATTGAAAATCTGCGCTCGGCCTATAATTTTCTCCAGATGAAAGCGGTCGTCATAATGTCCGATAATAGCTGTCTTGATTTAAGTGATGGCAGCCGTATCCCGACCGCTTCACTGGATCGCTTTTCCTCGACCGTGATGCGGATTGATGATCCTTGGCAAAAGTGGGGAGTTGAACTGCGCCGCGCTGGACTACGGCCGGGACAATCTTTTGAAATTCGTTACTATCTTTATGATTTTGTCAGGCGTTCAATCTATGCCCGGGTCAATCAGGCCTATAATTGGAGTATCAACAAGGGGCTGGTGAAAGCTGGAACCAAACCCGCAGATATCGATGTTCTGGGTCGCGCCTACGTCGTTAAACGTTCCGGTGGTGGTTCGTTTGGAGTCTTTGTCCCGCTTTCGATAGCAACCCGTGACGGACGTAGTATAAATATTGACCCGCTCTGTTTCAATAATGCCCCCGATGTTGCCGCCCTGCACGCGGCCGGGGTTATCTGAATAGTTACAATTATTTTTGCAGACTTTTGGGTTCAGGTTAGGGGAATGAAATGCAATTTATGAGCTGGTTTTTAAATAATTTTGGTCTCTTTTTCGGTGCTGTTTTTCTGGTTTATATCTATCTGGTGGTAAATCGTCTGACGATTATTTATGACTATTTGCGTTTAGTCTCAATGCGTGATGAAACCTACCAGAAGAAGGTTGGTAAGCGGGACTCTCTAACCTTTCTCAAACCATTTTTTGCACGTTTGAAGAGATCTGTGGGAGTTAGCCGAGAGGCGGTAATTGAAGCTATCTGGTCCGAGTTTGAAGGCCGTATCGGGATTCACTTTACAGCTTTGAATGGTTATGTAAACACCATCATTCTGGTTGGTTTTGCAGGTACTATCTTTGGCTCTATCGGCGCTTTCAATGAAATGTTTACCGGTTTGGCTCAGGGTGAGACTGCAACGGTCGTTTTTGCTGCGGCTTGGAACAGTGGTCTGGCTACCGCTCTCTATACCTCTTTGGGGGCCGGGGTTATCGGTGGTCTGGTCGTAACCGTTATCTACTCTCGTTATCTTATGACAAGAATGAAAAGACTGGAAACCCTGATCGGTTTACGAATCAGTGAGATCAGCGAAGAGTTAGAGAGTTTTTCATAAGAGGTGTTTTGATGGCGCGTTATCGAAGAAGAGGGCTGGTCGGAATTGAGCAACGGACGGTTGATCCGGGAAAAGATCTTTTTGCCTATCTTTTTATTCTCATTATGGTTTTCTCCTTCATGTTGTTGATGACAACTGAAGAGCGTCACTCTCGTCAACAGGGTCAAAAAGCTCCACAAAGAAGCAAGGTCAGTCGTTCTCAGGTAGCTCAGGTGGCGGTGGTTAATATTGGCCGACTTGAAAAGGGAGCTGATGGTATTGTTCTGGTTTTTGAGGGGCAGAGATATCATCCTTTGTTAGATGTTGAACGTTTAAGTGCTGATGGTCGGATTACGGTTTCCCAACAGCTCGATGGCAGCAGTGATCGGACTCTCTACCTGGTCGCTGAAAATGCGCAAAAGGTCTCCCTCGCCGAATATCTGAAAGCTTTTAGTTTTCTTGGCGAGCACGGCATTAATGTCGCGTTCGCAGATGAGGTGCGTTGAGATGTATAAAGTTTTTTCGGTGATTGCTATAGTTGCCGTTTTCCTCCTGATTTGCTGGTCTAAGAGTTGTGAGGCGAGAAAGGGTGAAGATCCCTGGACTAGACTCCGGCGAAATTTTCCGGTCGTAAGTAACCCCCCGTTGCTTTTGCCGGTTGAAGAGCCAGCAGATTTTACTGGCAACGATCCCTGGCAGCGTCTGCGGCAGGTGATTATTCCTTTTTCCATCAATGCCGAGACGGAACCGGCAGAATATGAAAAGGATGTTATCAGCGCCCCAATCAAAAAAAAGCTTTTTCCCTGGCGCCAAGATATTGATAATGCAGCCGCTATTTTTCAGATACCATCGGCTATTATCGAAGCCGTGATCATGGTGGAGTCCGGCGGTGATGCTCAGGCTAAGGCCAGAACCAGTAGTGCCGCAGGTCTCATGCAGACCATTAAAGCGACTTTCTCCGAGGCTCGTCAAGCTTTAACCAAGCAAGGAGTTATAATCCCCGATGATCCTTTTAATCCTTATGCTTCAATAATGGCAGGTAGCTGGTACTTAAGTAAGATGTTTGAACAGGCTAA
The DNA here is from genome assembly GCA_030640695.1 of Deltaproteobacteria bacterium. GTDB lineage: Bacteria > Desulfobacterota > Anaeroferrophillalia > Anaeroferrophillales > Tharpellaceae > Tharpella. The sequence goes on from DAOWIX010000007.1 coordinate 4,901, forward strand.
AGCCGATGCCAAACCGGGGGTCAAAAACCGATCGGATATGGCTTCATGGCGCTATCCGTTGGAGTATTATTATGCCGGTCCCGGTCATGGCCGTAAAGCTGAACCACGGGTCTTAATCTATAGCGGAGGCAAACGTCTCCTGATTGACAAACCGGCATATTCTGAAAAAGTTCTCTCCTGGGCATCAAAGCTGAGTTGAAATCAGTACTGTCCGGTTAGGTAATTGCAACCCGGGATATCGGGTAATTTTCTTCCACTTGTTACGCAAAATTTTTGTTTTTCCAGTGCTCATTACACCAAAATTGCGAAACTC
>DAOWIX010000040.1 GCA_030640695.1 Deltaproteobacteria bacterium
AGCTGAGTACCTGACTGCGGATCAGAGTGGTAATGCCACCTGCGATATGACCATCAACGTTAACCACAGTGGTATCAAGTACGATTTTCGTATCAACGATCTGCACGAATATGACCTCGGTGGCCAGATCGATCTGGATCTGAAACGTTATTTTCGTACCAAAAACAGCTATCAGAAATTTATCCATTGGCTCGAGAATGATGATCTGGTCAACACTAATGTTGACCCTGATTTTCAGTTTCCGGCTGGGATGTCATTGACTCAACCGCTCTATCTGGCAGCCGGAACCAAGGCCGTCTATAACGCTCCCACTACAATGGGCGCCAACGTTGCGGTTTTGCAGAATACCTCTTGGGGTGATGATATGTATGTCACCCGTGAAGAGTGGGTTTCCGAAGGTGAGGTTCTCATTCCCGGGGCCGAATTTATCAAGATTCACGCCCAGTACCGAATGGAACAGCGTGAAGGCTATGAACAGTCTCGTACCAACAGTAAGTGTGGTGGTTGTCACCATGCTGCCGACAAGCACAGTATCGACGAGAAAACTCAGGATTTTCGCATTGGTGCCACCGCTCACTTGGGTCTGGTCACGTTGGACTACACCTTCTTGCGGCGCACTTTTGACGAGAACTCCAATCCTCCGGTCAATGAATATGTTACTGTTGGGGCGATGGATAACAAGATGACCTACTTTGGTAACGAAGGCGATCTGGATTATTCGTCGACGCCTGATTCGGAAAAGGATTCGCATATCTTCAAGGCCCAGGTGGCCTTGCCGATGAACACGACCATTTTCGGCAGCTATGTCCATACCGAGATCGACAATAACACAGCCACCGATAATAATGTTGGCGCAGATGTGACGATCAATGATGATCCGAGTTACGACTACGACGTCTACGCCATGCGCCTAACCTCATCGCCGGTCTCTTTCATGACGATGTCATTCAAATATCGTCATGAGGATCTTGATGCTGATGATGTCGTCATCGCTTACGACGATTCCAGTTACGATCCTCTGGGTGCCAACTCTCAGGCCGTTGATCCGACTCTGTTTGGCTTGCATGGTTTCTCCGAAGAGCATGACGGCTGGCCTTGGACGCGTGAATCAACCTTGTCGCGAGATACCGACACCTATGGTGCCGATTTTAAATTCAAGGTTTTCAAGCGCACCAATCTGTTAGTCGGCTGGGAACGGGTCGAGGACGATCGTGATGCTGAGTGGGAGACCACCAGCGACACCTATTCGATCGCTTTGAATAGTCGGGCCGTCAAGAACTTAAGTCTGCGGGTTAAGTACTCTTATGAGGATATTGACGATCCTGTCGCGAATCATAATGCTGCTTATGCCGATCCGACGGCGATGTTGAGTTGGCTTAAAGCCAATGTCGATCCGGTTGGTTGTACGTTGGCGACTTGTTCGGTCAAAGATCTCTATAAGCCGGGCAGTCCGAAATCGGCCGAGTACTATGTTATGTACAACAGCCGCAGTTTGGATCTGACGTCGGAACCTGAGGATGTGCACAAGTTCAAAGCCAGTGCCACCTACAATATCACGCCGAGGATTACGGCCAGTGGTCACTTTCACTACACCTTGGAAGAGGTCAAGATTGATGCACCTGGCCATGGCAGCACTTTTGATAAAGAGATGTATGCTCTCGGAGTTGATCTCTTTATCGCACCGATGGATAATCTGACTTTTACGTTTGCCTATAACTATATGGATATGGAGGATCAGGCCTTTCTCTCCTCGGTGGCCTATGGCGGCTGAGCTGGCTCCTTCGCGTCCCCAAGTTTTGGGGTCACATTGTCAGATATGGAATACAACACCGACGTTCACACCCTGCTTTTGAGTGCTGATTTCGAAGCAACGGAGAAACTGAGATTTAATGGTGGATTGATTTTTAACTGGGGTCAAGCCGAGATGGATAATCTCAGTGCTGCCTACACTGAAGGGGTTAATCCGGCCAATTTTGGCTTCGACCATGCATTGGCTTTCGCCGTATGGGAAGATAACTCTGATCTCGATATTGAAGAGATTGAGTATTATCTTGGTTGCTCTTACGACTTCAATAAAGATCTTACCATTAACCTTAACGCATCATACACCGACTACAGTGACGAGGAACCCTATCTTTATGATACCAGTGGCGATCTGCTGTTGGTTAATGCCGGTTTAACTTTCCGGTTCTAGTAGGATAGTGGTACCGTTAAGCGGTGTCGGCAACTAAAAAAGAGTACCGATTCGAAAGAGTCGGTACTCTTTTTTTATGTTATATTGATAAAAATTCGCTCATCTTCTTGACATCAGGGATATCGCTGGTTATCTTATAAGAAGTTTGTGGATATTCGGTACCTTAATTATCGGAACAGCGTGTGGAGTAGCTATTGCCTGTATCTCTCCAGAAAATTGAGTGCGAGACCTAAGTTAAGCCGTCGGCGTTGTCGACGGCTATTGTTTTTTTATATATTGTATTTTTGAAGTTTATGGTTGAAAATTTTAAGTCTATAGCAATTGTTGGTTTGGGGCGAGTCGGTACAGCAATGGCCGTCCTTTTGTGGCGGCAAGGATTTCGCGACTTGCGGGTCTGTGATCGTAACCCATCTAAAATCAAAGCTTTAACAGAGTTGCTTGATGGCCCCATAACGGCCTGCTCGACGCCGGCCCAAACCGTTGCCGGGGTCGAGTTGGTCTTGCTTGCGGTTCAGGATCGTTATATTGCCGAACTTGCAGACAACTTGGCCATATCTGGTCTGGATGCAGATCCTGGGGGGTGTTTTTTCGCTCATTTGAGTGGTTCGTTGACCTCCGAAGCCCTACAACCTCTGGCCGCTATGGAGGCTATCACCTTCTCTTTGCATCCCCTCCAGAGCGTGGCTGATGCGGAAGGTGGGGTGCAGGTTCTGGCGGGTTCATACTTCTCTTTTGAAGGGGATGAGCGAGCCTTCCCGGTGGCCCAAACCTTAGTAACTGCTTGTGGCGGTAATCTGGTTCGATTGGCGGCCGTCGATAAGGTACTTTATCATGCTGCTGCCGTAGTCTCATCCAATTTCTTTATTGCTTTGGAAGAGATGGCGATCACCATGATGACCGGGATCGGAGTCGATGCCGATACCGCTCGTCGTATGCTACTGCCACTGATTCGTGGTAGTTTTGAAAACCTTGAAAGAGTCTCCCCGGTCGAGGCCCTGACCGGACCCATTGTCAGGGGCGATGATCAGACGGTTGCGGCTCACTTAGCTGCTTTGCGCAAGAAGTTTCCCGATTATGTTTCAGCCTATCGTCTGCTGGCCGGTTTGAATGTTGACCTGGCAAAACAAAGAGGTGAGGTGACTTATGCCGATTTCCCCTCTCTTAAACCTTGAAATGTTGAGCTTGTGGTACGTTAATGACATCCTACTCTTTTCCCCCTGAATTTGTCAGTGATCTGCGCTCGCGCATCGATATTGTCGAGCTCGTCGGTGACTACGTGGCCTTGACCAAGGCCGGCGTTAATTATAAAGGGCTCTGCCCTTTTCATGGAGAGAAGACGCCATCTTTTACCGTCCATCAAGGAAAAGCTATTTTCCACTGTTTTGGTTGTGGTGAGGGAGGTGATGCGATCGGTTTTTTGAAGAAGACCGAAAATCTCTCTTATCCGGAAACTTTGATCCGTCTGGCGAACCGGGCCGGGGTTGATATCTCTCCCTATGAGCGGCGTCGGGGTAGTGTTGAAGCTCAGGCTAAAGCTCGTTCTGAGCGCGAGCAGTTGGAAGGTGCGGTGGCGTGTGCGCAGATTTTTTTCGCCCGTAATCTGCAGAACAATCTTAATGGCAATGTCGGTAACTATCTTCGTAAACGTGGCATTGATCCGCTTCAGGCGAAAACCTTTGGTCTGGGTTTTGCCCCCGATGCCTGGTCTGCACTAAAAGATGAAATGGGCCGTCAGGGGATCGATGAGAGGGTGGCGGTGGCGGCCGGCTTGCTGGTTCAGAAAGAGGGCAGCAATCGGCGCTATGATCGTTTTCGAGATCGTCTGATTTTCCCGATTCGTGATGTTGGTGGTACTGTGATCGGTTTTGGTGGCCGTTCACTGGGGGATGGAGAGCCCAAATATCTTAATAGCCCGGAATCGCCGATTTTCAATAAACGGCGCCTGCTTTACGATCTTCACCATGCCAGGCCTGCCATTGCCAAGGCTGGATCAGCTTTTCTGGTTGAAGGCTATATGGATGCTTTATCCCTCTATTTGCGAGGGGTAGATAATGTTATAGCTACTTTGGGGACGGCGCTCTCGGAAGAAAATGTGGCGGCAGTCAAACGTTATACCAGTAAAGTCGCAATCTTTTTTGATAATGATCGGGCTGGAAAGGCGGCGGCTTTTCGCTCTCTGCCGCTCTTTATGGCGGTTGGGATTATGCCTGATATTGTGCTCTTGCCGGACGCTGTTAAAGATCCGGATCAGCTGGCCGCAGGCCTTGATGATCAAGCTTTACAGCAGGCTTTAACCCGGCAGACATCACTGTTTGATTTTTTCCTTCAGGAAAAAGGAGCCGGGCTCGATGGCTATAATGACCGTTTGCAGTTTTTGCGTGAAGTTTTAGAGATGATCCTGCGTCTGCCAGATGATCCGTTAAGAGGGATGGCCTTGCGCGCAACCGCGGAAAGCTTGCGTTTAGCGGAAGAGATTGTTCTCGATGAGTATCGTCGGATACGTCAGCACCGCCAACAGTATCCGGCTCGAGGAGGGGATCGATTTTCAGCGGCACCGGAAGGGGGCAGCGTTAAGAAGTTATTTTCGCAATCTGTTTCGAGAACCGGGTCGCAGCCCGAAGAGATGATCCTGGCAACTTTTCTGACTTATCCTCAGCTACATGATGAGTTCGCTAATGATTATCTTGATCTTGTAGAAAATCCGGATTGCTGTAGTCTTTGTCGGGAACTTGCGCAGTGCGATGGCAGTGGCGATGCTAAGGCCCTGTTGCAGCAGCTATCCAGTAGCCGAGAGGGGGAAACTCTTTGCTCCCTTTATGCTCGTTTGGTACACCTCCCGGCCCCGGCTGAAGATCTTGAGGTTGCGCGAAAAGTTGTCTGTGACTGCCTTTTAAGTTTAAGAAAACGCCAAGGGCATGAGCAGGCCCGTAATCTTGATCGGGAACTCACGCAGTGTCGGGACGAAGAGCAGATGTTTGCTCTTTTGCGGCAAAAGATGGAGATTAAGAAGAGATTGATGGCGTCATAAAAAAGATAAAATTTTGCATAAGAGGTGAAAATGTCGGTGACATCGAGTGGTAGTGCCACAGTAGCCAGGAAGGCGAAGGGCAATGATACCATAATTAGCTCGGAAATTAATTCAGATGATATTAAGAAATTGATTCTGCAGGGTAAGGAGAAAGGTTTTCTTTCTTATGCCCAGATCAATGATGTATTGCCGCCTGAAGCCGTTTCGCCGGAGAAAATCGATGAAATGTTGATGCTTTTTGCCGAGATGGGGATTGCTGTCGATGATGGTGATAAGGCTGTTAAGATGGCAGGTGCAGGTCAGGGGAAAGATGGGCAGAGCGTGAGTGCGCCTGGTGCCGTTGTCGAGAGCTCCTCTGAACGGCACCATGATCCGGTGCGTATGTATCTTTGGGAGATGGGATCGGTACCCTTGTTGACTCGTGAGGGTGAGGTTGAGATCGCCAAAAAAATCGATGATGGTGAACGAGAGGTTGTCAAAGCCTTATTGAAATCGGTTTTGACAGTCAATACGCTAACCTATCTTGGAGGTTTGCTGAGTTCTGAAGAGATAACGGTTAAATCGATCAGTCGGGATATTGAAGAGGAGGTCGAGATCGAAGAGGATATCGATTCTGGACTGGTTTCTTTGGAGAGTGAAGACGATGACGATGACGATGACGATACTGTCGTTGCTCCTGATAGTGACGACGATCTTGAGGATCAAAAAGAGGTTGCCGCATTAATTGCTTCCGAAAATGATGTCGACCAAGACGATGAGACCTTAGTGGAGAGGATTGTCGCTGGAATCGAGACCATTGCCACACTTTTTGCCGAGAACCGGGCGTTTCGGAATCGGCTTAAACATCCTGATGCCGAGTTGCGGTCATCCGCCAAAAGAAGTGCTTTGCGAGGACAGATTAAAACAAATGAGCGCGAAATTATCAATCAGTTTTACGCAATCAAGCTCAGACCGGTGGTTATTGAAGATATAATTAGCAATCTTAAGAGCTATGTTGATATGGGCCGCAATTTGGAAAAGATGATTGTTCGGGTTGAAGCGCGTTATCAGACCCGCTTGCGTAATCTGCGCATTATTTGTAAAGAGTGTGTCAAAAATGAGGAAAAGCGTAAAGTATTTACTCAGGAACATGGACTTGATGATGACGGTTTTGATGACCTCTGGTTTCGGGTTGATAACTTAAGTGGTAAGCTTAAGCGCATAGGTGATGACACTGGTTTAAGTCTCTCCGATCTTAAGCGGGTTGATCAGCAGATTACAGTTGGTGAGCGTCGGGCCGAAAATGCTAAAAATCAATTAATCAAAGCAAATTTGCGACTGGTTGTCAGTATTGCCAAAAAGTATACCAATCGCGGACTCCAGTTTCTCGATCTGATTCAGGAAGGCAATATCGGCCTCATGAAAGCGGTCGATAAATTTGAATATCAGCGTGGTTACAAGTTTAGTACCTACGCAACTTGGTGGATTCGCCAGGCGATAACCCGGGCGATTGCCGACCAGGCCCGTACTATTCGGATTCCGGTCCATATGATTGAGACGATCAATAAATTGATTCGGACATCAAGGGTGCTTTTGCAGGAGTTGGGACGTGAGCCGACCCCGGAAGAGATTGCCGAGCGTATGGATATTGCTCTTGATAAAGTGAAAAAAGTTTTGAAGATCGCCAAAGAACCGATCTCTTTGGAGACCCCGATTGGCGAAGAGGAAGATAGTCATTTAGGTGACTTTATTGAGGATAAAAAGGCAGTCAATCCTCTTGATTCGGTGGTTAAGGGCGATCTGGCAAGCCAGACCCAGTATGTTTTAGGGAGTTTGACTAAGCGTGAAGAGAAGGTTTTGCGACTTCGTTTCGGAATTGGTGAGCGTTGTGACCACACTCTGGAAGAGGTCGGCCAGGACTTTGAGGTGACCCGTGAACGGATTCGCCAGATTGAAGCCAAGGCTCTACGTAAGTTACGTCACCCCAGTCGGAGCCGCAAATTACGCGGGTTTATCGAGTATTGATGATTGACCCAGTAGATAGATGATAATAAAAGTTGCTCACTGACAACTGATGATTGAAAAAAGGCCGGGCACTTTGTGTCTCGGCCTTTTTTCTTTAGGCCCCGGCCTTTTTTAATGCCTGAATATTAGCTTCGTAATCGTCAGAGCTGAAAACCGCTGACCCGGCAACAAAGATGTCGGCTCCAGCAGCTTCAGCAATTGCAATGGTTTCAGCTTTGATGCCACCGTCAACTTCGATAAGAAGAGGTTTTTCCCGCTCTCCGGCAAGTTCTCGTATTCGGGCAATCTTGTTCAAGGCAGCCGGAATCATAGCCTGGCCACCAAAGCCCGGATTTACGGTCATGACCAGCACCATGTCGATTTCGCTGATGATATCTTCAAGCATGATGGCCGGGGTTGCCGGATTAAGAGAGACTCCTGCCTTGATGTTGTGGGCTTTAATCATCTGAATCAATCGGTGGAGGTGGGCACCTGACTCCTGGTGGACGGTGAGTATGTCAGCTCCGGCTTCGACAAAAGCATCAATATAGCGTTCTGGCTCCGAGATCATCAGATGAACGTCAAAAAGTAACTTGCTGTGGGGACGCAGGGCCTTTACGACCCCAGGCCCGATGGTCAGGTTGGGAACAAAATGACCATCCATAACATCAATATGGATGAGGTCGGCCCCAGCCCGGTCTATCGCTTTGATCTCATCTCCAAGACGGCTGAAGTCTGCGGATAAAATAGATGGAGCAATCATTCTCATAATAGTGATCCCTTATTATTTTTTAGTCTCATTTTGGGTTTGACATTTTACAGTTGTCGAGCTTTATTATGCCCACTGCCCACTGCCCACTGCCCACTGCCCACTGCCCACTGCCCACTGCCCACTGCCCACTGAATCAGGCTGTTCTGGTCATCATGGCGGCGAAAAAGCCGTCCATCGTGGTCTCTTTGAGTAGGCTGGTTTCGAGAAAGTTTTCGCGGTTGAGGATGGCCTGTAAGCGGTTC
>DAOWIX010000152.1 GCA_030640695.1 Deltaproteobacteria bacterium
CCTGTACTAAACTAAGGTTGGCGCAATCAACGGTCAGTGCGCAGTTGGGTACACTGGAAGAGAGGATGGGGGGCAAGCTGTTCAATCGTGTGGGTCGAAACCTTGAGCCAACAGATTTGGGGCATATGGTGTTTCGTTATGCCGATGAAATATTTTCTTTAGGTCATGAGATGATGGATGCCATTCGGGGCCGGCCTGTAGACGGCCCGATCTCCCTGAAAGTCGGGATTGTTGACATTTTGCCAAAGTTAGTGGCTCACAAGCTGTTGGAGCCAGCCATAAATCTTCCCGAGTCGGTGCGTCTGTTTTGCCATGAAGGTAATGAAAAAGATCTATTGTCGGAGTTGGCTCTGCATAATCTTGATGTTGTGCTGTCTGATTCGCCTATTCGGGCGGGGCTTAGTATCAAGGCATATAATCATTTATTGGGGGAATGCGGGGTAACTTTTTTTGCCGTTGAAAGGCTGGCTCGCACAATAACGCAAAATTTCCCCGCGTCACTCCATGGGGCGCCCATGTTGCTGCCCATGGAAATGACGGCCTTGAGGGGAGGGCTTGACAGGTGGTTTGATACCGTTGGCATTAAGCCGATAATTGTGGGGGAATTCGATGATAGTGCCTTACTGAAAGTGTTTGGTCAGCAAGGGGAAGGGGTTTTCGTGGCTCCGTCGGTCATAGAGTTGGAAGTTCAAAGGCAATATCAAGTGCAAGTGGTGGGGCGCAGTGATATTGTTCGTGAGAGATTCTACGCCATATCTGTAGAGCGCATTCTCCAACATCCGGCCGTGGTGGCAATTTCCGCTGCTGCCCGCCATGATCTGTTTGTTAAGTAATAACGAAAGGGGAAGTCTTTACTTAGAAATTATTGCAGCGGCCAAAAAACGTGGAGTTATTAATGGTTACTCTGGATATATCTCTTTTCGCAAGGCATTAACTTCTGGGGCATCGGGATGGTATTTTTGGAGTTTTTCAAAGGCTTTGTAAGCTTCGGTGTGCTCACCTAGATCCAGCAACAGGCGGATTCTTTGGAGAGCGGGATCAAAAAAAGTGGGGTTTAATTGGCTGCTTTTTGCGAAGGCTTCAATCGCTCTGTCAAACTCCTGCAAGATTTTGTGGGCCAGTCCCAGATTGTACCAGGCTCGAAAGTTCCGTTCATCAAGTTCCAGCGATGAACGGAAATCACCTTTTGCAGCGTTGTTTTCACCCAAGGCAAAATAAGCCATTCCCCGATGGTTTAGCAAAATGGAGTGGATGGAAGTCGGGGCGGGAAGTTTAAGGGCCCGGGAGTAGAGACGAATGGCGCGGCTGAAATCTTCCTCCGAATGGGCCGTAAGGGCCTTGAGGATGATTTTTTCCAAGTCTGCTTTGTCATCGTCCCCTTGCGGTTCGTTGCTTAATTGTTGAAGTAATTTATCTGAAGAGAGGATGCCGGTTTTAGTACTCTGAATACTGCGTCGTTTTTCCTGTTTGAGTACGACCTCTTTCTGGAATTCACGTAGATCCTGAAAAATAATGTCACTAAGGGTGAGGTTGGCATTGAGCGCGGCAAGCTTTCTTCTGATCTGATCTGTGGGGATGGGCCAGTCTGATTTGTAGATCAACTCATGTTCAACTTCGGCCCAGGCATCCTGGAGGATGGTGCGAAGCTGTATTTCGCAAACACAAGCTACACCAGGCAGCGGATGGGCAACGGTTTGCCCCTTCATGTCGAGAAGTAAGTGAATAGAGTCGTAACCAAACTCTCTAAAGGACTGTTGTTCTCCTTTATGATCTACTTCACGGATGGGGAAGTGTTCGAGTAACGCTTTTTCAACGACAATAAGGTCATCAAGGAAGGGGCAGATAATGCGGATGCCAAGGAGATCATTGATGGCGGGTGCATCATGCGGTAAGTTTTCGGATATTTTAGCTAAATAACTGCGAAAATCCTTAATCCGGTGTTTGATTTGATAGCGCACCGGCAGAAGGCCCAGATGCTCTCTGAGATCTGCTACAACCTTAAAAAGCAGTTCTTGATATTCAGCCTTACTGAAGGAGTCATATAAATTCTGCAGATTGTGTGCGTTGAAAGTGGGCATAAACTCCACATATTAAATGAATATTAAGACATCGACTCTGATTTAGAAAAGACAAAAAAATTAGGTCCGAGCCCGGCCAGACCGGAACCAGGTCGGGTTTGGTAGGGTCACATTGAAGTTTTCGGCGCTTTTGAAAGTCGAAAAGGTTCGGTCTTCTAGGCTGAGTTAGAGTTCAGTATGTCTTGTTCAATAACACTGAAATCGCGGCGGCTTTCGGCCAGCATAATGAGTTTGTCGCCCTCTTCGATGCATTCGTCTTTAGCCGGGTTGAGGATGGTTCTACCTCGTTTTATGATACCGATGACCTGCAGGTTGGCGGGGTGTTTGAGGACTGCGACCTGAATGTCGGAGACCTTGTGACCAGCCAGTTTGGTGTCGAGAATGTAGAACTGGCTACCGACCTTGTTGCTGATGATCTGGGTGATGATCTCATGGATGCCGGGATAGAGAAACTCCTGGGCCAGTAGGCAGTCGGTCAGCCCTTCCGGGGTGACGATGCCGTCAACTTTGGCCTTTTGCAGAAGAGAGAAATTTTCCTGATGGATGAGTTCGGCAACCATCTTAAACGGGTAGTGGTGTTCCTGGCGGAGAAGTTCGACCACTGAGGCGATGGCAAACGTAATCGAGTCGGCGTCACTGTTGAAGGGGTCGCCGGCTAAGATGAAGACGCCGGCCGCCGCCTTAATGTTGGCTTTTTGCAACACCGGTTCACTGGTTGGGTTGCCGTAGATAAAACCGAATTCATCGGTCGGTAGACTTTCTGGTAGTTTAGAAATTGAGTCACAGACAATTACGAAAAATGAGTGCTCATAGGCTGGGTGGAGCTTAAGCTCGGCAGTCATGCGTTTCAATTTGTCGAGATTGGGAAAGTTGCAGATGATGATATGATTTTCTTTTTTAATTTGCACAAGGCCCCTCTTTTTCTTAGAGATATGATCAAAAATGCTTTCCGCCGCCATCCCCAACAGGTAACCTATAATCGCGATGCCGAAGAGCATGCAGGGGTAGGCGATCAGAAAACGACCAATGTCGGTCTGGGGATAGAGATCTCCGTAGCCGACCGTGGTCATGGTTACCATCGACCACCAGATACTGTCGAGAAGGTCGAGTTCAGGTTGGGCGCATCGTTCGGTAAGGTAGAATAAGAGGCCAAAAAAAAGATTTAAGGCGAGAGCTAGAGAGAATATCTGAACCAGTCGCAGGCGCAGATAGTTGTGTTTATGTAACCAGGCTAATAGGTGTTGGAAAATAGGCATCTAATTCTGTTACTTGAGACTCCGTTGGTGGATTTTTTGCTTTGCCGTTATAAGGCATCCCGGATGGCATTACCCTGAGCGATAATATCCTCAATTACAGCCTCGGCTTCAACCTTTCCTTCATCATCTTCGTAGCCGAGATCTGGCCAGTGAAGCGACTGGTTGCAGATCTCTAAGATTTCATCCCAGATCGTGCCTAAAAGAAGATCGAACTGCCAGTTGCCGGAGGCATCGCGGCCAAAGCGTTTTTCGTTGATGAAACTCATGAAAACGAGTTCGATCGGATCACTTTTTAAATATTCAGCGACCGCTATGCGCAAGTCATCCCAGCGTGGTGCGGCTAAAAAAGCCTCCCATTCCGGCTTTGACGGATAGTCGTCATAGAAGCTGAAAGCAAATTCACCACTACTCAGGTCGACGGCGCAGAAGATGTCACTTAATGTCATGTTTTCCCGGTAGCGCTTGAGGAAATTATGGTGCAGAGCCTTACCTTCGTTGCTGACGCAGTAGAACTGTTCTTTATCGATTTTAATCAGCTCGCGAGCCATAAGTTCATCAAAAATCGATTCTAAATCTTCATTTTTGGGGTCGAGTAGAATCGATATCCGGGCCTCCTCCTGGATCATATAGTCGAGGAGGTAGAGACGGGCGTAGTGATGTTTCTGTTTATCGTCAAGTTGATAGGGCAGTTGCGGTAAATTATTCATAGCCTAACCTCCAAAAGTCAAAATTGGTGTAACTATTCAGCTAACCCGCAAGTTAAGGGTACACAATCCCGATTTCCTACGGAGAATCGGGTTATGTCCCCAGAATTTGCTGAAATATAGCAACATATGTTACTTTTCTAGCTACGCTGAATAATTACAAATTGGTTATGAAAAAAAGAGGTTTCCGACTACCAGTGCAATAATAATTGCAACCGCACCTTCAATCAGGGCCGCACCCCAATTGCGATCCTGACTAATCTCTTCGTCGAGCAGGGCTCCGGGAAGGAGCATCTTGTCGGCGATATAGCGGCCGGTGACGAGAAAGAAGAAACTGAGCGGAATCCAGAAAATGAGTCCTGGAATGGAGTTGTAGGCGGCAATATAATCAGCCAAGAGAATGCCGACGGCGATCATGCTCAAGCCGAAAGCCACCCCGGCGGCAGCGTTGTCCTGTTCAATTTCATGGTGCAGGTCAAAACGGCTGATCCTCTGGTAGAGGCGACCGAAGATGATAAAGGCGGCCTGACCAACGGCGAAAAAGAAAATGGTACCGAAAAGGTCGGCAAAAAAACCGGTGCCGGAACCGCTTAAAACGGTTTTGATGATAATCCCGGAAGCGATAAAGGTACAGCCCTCAACCGCCCCGGTGCCAAGATTGCGATCTTCAATGATCTCTTTGCGGTTGCAGAAGTCGGGCAGCAGAAAGCGGTCGTTAAGATAGTGCGAGATTTGTAATAAACCGATCCCGAGCAGGCCCCACAAAAAGGTTGCGATCAAGTCGACGACCAGGCTCCAGAAACCGGTGACGCTCGTTTCACCGTTGGGGGTGATGACCCCCCAGAGAATGAGGCCTATGGCGAAGAGGTAGCCGGTTGTCGAAAGGGCTACCGCCTTGTTGTCGGTGGTCGTCAGTTCATGGTCGAGGTCGTAGCTTGAAAACTGGTTGTGCAGGCGTTTTCCGATCACCATTATGATCAGGATGACCAAAAGGTAAGTTGCAGCAACCGGTTGGAAAAGTTCTATAATGGGTCGGAAAGAGAGAAAACTGAACATGGCTTAATCCTTTTCGTTGAAAATTATATTTTGTAAAAGAGTTTTCGTGGTTCCAAATTGATGACCGTTTTTATTTCCCGCCAAAACGGCCACCACTGCGACCGAAACCGTTACTTCTGCGTACCTATGGCCGGGATGGTCGGGATGAAGAGCTGCGA
>DAOWIX010000098.1 GCA_030640695.1 Deltaproteobacteria bacterium
GATCTCTATAGGTCGTTGGTTTTGGGAAAACGGGACTCCCAAAACCGCACTGACCTGGAGCCGGATCTGCAGGTTCTGGCTGAGGCGCTGGTGGTTGAAGCTGAAGGGTTGCAAAGTGCGGATGCGACGGTAGCTGCGGTTGCCGACTGGGTTGTAAAGGTTTATGCTCGGGTTGCCAATTTGCCGGCGGTGGATGAGGGTTTTATCGCTTTCAGGTTTCCTTTCGGTCGGCGTCTGCGTTTTGATCTGGTCTATCTGGCCGAGCAGGAAACCGAAAAAAAAGCTCATTGTTGGCGTCAAGAGCTTGCCGAGAAGGGGATTGAAGTTGACAAGGGTTCACTCAAAGATATTTTGCGGGATGAGAGCTTTAAGCTGACGCCCGAGCTTTTACGGCAATTGTTGGAGCGCTCCGGCAAGATACGTGACCGGGCCGGGAAAAAGATTCAGAAATTGCCACCCGGATTTGATCTTAAAGATCTCTTTCCAAAAGATGCGACCGCTGCTGCGGTTTTGGATCAGGATGAGCAAGTCCCGACTTTCTGGTATGATGAATGGGATTATCGTCTCAATGATTACCTGCGCAACCATGTCAAACTGCTTGAGCACCGCAGGCTTGGTGGCGATGATAGTTTCTATCAGGAGGCGATTACCGATCACGGCGGTCTGATCCGCCGTATCCGCCGCAATTTTGAATTGATCCGCCCCGAAGCCATCCAGATCCTGCGCCACTGGCCGGAAGGTGATGCTTTCGACTACGATGCCCTTTTAGAATATGCCATCGACCGAAAAATGCGTATCACTCCGAATGATCGTCTTTATCGCAAACGCTTAAAAGTTGATCGTGATGTCGCGGTCTTTGTTCTGGTTGATCTCTCATCATCGACTCGCAAAGCCGTAAATGACGGTGGCGGCAAGAGTATTCTTGCGGTCGAAAAGGAGGCTCTGGTTCTTTTCTGCGAGGCTTTGGAACGGGTTGGTGACGATTACGCAATGGCCGGTTTTTCCGGTTCAGGTCGGATGGCGGCCGAATTTTTCTATCTCAAAACCTTTACCGAACCCTTAAATGAAGAGGTCAAAGGGCGTATCGGTGGAGTGCGGCCGGAGAAAAATACGCGAATGGGGCCCGCCATCCGTCACGCCGCCAAAGAGCTCAAAGAGTATCCGGCCCGCGTCAAGCTGATGATTATCTTAAGTGATGGTCTGCCCAACGATCAGGACTATAGTAACGAATACGCGATTGCCGATAGCCGCAACGCTATTCGTGAAAGTCGCAGCGCCTTTATCCACGTCCATGCGATCACCGTCAATGCCGTCAATTCCCCCCATCTCGACAATCTCTATGGCGACGTCCACCACACCGTCATCGCCGACGTCAAACAACTGCCCGACAAACTGCCACGTCTTTACCGTGCCTTAACTCGACAATAATTGTTCGGCCTGTCTCGGTTGGGGTCATTGCTGTATTAATGGTGGCCGGGATATTAGCGTAAGCCAAAATAGTATTCCGCCATTTGTACAGCTTTGACCCCGTCGGAGAGAGCGAAGCAAGGTTGGTTTTAACGGGCGCCTAATAATGGTTTTTGAGTTGAAAAATAATTTTTTAAATCGTGACGATGTCAAGGCTTTGCCGGTTCTGGATTTGGTGTCAGAGTTGCGGCAGACGTTGCAAACCAATTCCAGGCTGGTTTTGCAGGCGCCGCCGGGTTCCGGAAAGACGACACTCTTACCGTTGTTGTTACGGAATGAATCGTGGCTTGATGGTTTAAAGATTGTCATGCTGGAACCGCGCCGTCTGGCGGCCCGGGCCGCAGCTCGGCGTATGGCCGAGTTGTTGGGTGAGGAGGTTGGCGAGACCGTCGGTTTCCGGGTGCGCCATGAAAGTGTGGTCGGTCAACGCACCAAAATTGAGGTGGTGACCGAAGGGGTCCTGACCCGTTATCTGCAAAATGATCCGGCTTTAAGTGATTACGGGCTGGTGCTTTTTGATGAATTTCACGAACGCCATCTGCAGGCTGATCTCGGATTAGCTTTTACTTTGCAGGTGCAGGAGCTGTTGCGTCCTGAACTGAAATTGATGGTTATGTCGGCGACTTTGGCGGCTTTAGAGATTGCCGATTTTCTGGATGGCGCGCCGCTCCTGGAAGCTAAGGCTTCGGTTTTCCCGGTGACGACTTGTCATGTTGAAAAGATGCCCGCAAAACTCTCGCTAGCAGCGGTAGCCCGGACGGTGGTGCAGGCTTTGCGGGAGACTAGCGGCGATATTTTGGTCTTTTTACCCGGAGCCGGTGAGATTCGTCGTCTGTCGGAGCTCCTGCATGAATCTTTCCGGCAAGCGGAAAACAGGCCGAAAATCGAGCCTGAAATCGATATCATCCCGCTCTATGGCGCTTTGCCCAGAGATCTTCAAGATCGAGCTTTTTTAGCTTCAGCAGAAGGGGCACGCAAGGTGGTTTTGGCCACCGATATTGCCGAATCGAGTCTTACGGTTCCCGGGGTGCGGGTTGTTGTTGACAGTGGCTGGCGGCGGATTATGCGTTTTGATCCGGCGAGTGGCATGGGTCGTCTGGAGAGTGTCAGAATTAGTCGGGCGGCGGCCGACCAGCGCCGCGGCCGGGCTGCACGTGAGGGCCAAGGCTACTGCTACAGAATGTGGTCAAAAGGCGATGAATTTGCTCTGGCCGAATTCAGTCAGCCCGAAATCATGTTGGCCGACCTTACCGCGCCGGCTTTGGAGATGGCGGCCTGGGCAGTTATTGAAGTTACCGAGCTGCGCTGGTTGACAGCGCCCTCGCAATCTTTGATCGATGTGGCTTTTGGTCTGCTGCAACGTTTGGGTGCGGTCGATGAAGATAACCGGATTACGGCTCATGGCCGAGAGTTGGCGAAACTGGGGATTCATCCTCGTTTGGGACAGATGCTTCTAGCCGGCAAAAGAGTTGGTCAGGGTCGTTTGGCGGCAATGCTTGCGGCACTGTTGAATGATCGTGATCCTTTTGGCGCTGCTGCTCAGGTTCCTGATTGCGATATTGATCTTCGCCTTGAGCTTTTGCTAAAGGATGGAGAAAGTTATGCTGATGCAGGGGTTGACCGGGCGCTTGTGAAATCCCTGCGTCGTGAAGCCAAAAGGTTGATAAAACAGATAAAAATTGTTGAAAAAGGTCCGCTGACAACTGATTGCAGCGGTGAACTGTTAGCTTTCGCCTACCCTGACCGGATTGCTCAAAAACGTCCGGGAGGGGAGTTACGTTTTCTATTGAGCGGCGGCAAGGAGGTATCCTTTGCTTATCCCGAACCGCTTTCTCACTGCTCCCATCTGGTTGTGGCCGGTCTTAGCGGAGAGCGCCGATCGGCCCGCATTCGTTTGGCTGCGGCCTATTCTGAAACCAGTTTACGAAAACAGTTCGGGGATTTTTTGAAGAGAGAGCCAGAAGTTTTCTGGGATCAGAAGAGCGCTTCAGTGGTCGCCAGAGAGCGGCTTATGTTGGATTGTTTAAAACTCGAAGAGGGTCGGTTGCAAGAGCCTCCCCCAGAAGCCGTTGCCGCCGCCTGGTTGGTGGGCTTGCGCCGCGTTGGGCTTGAGCTTTTGTCTTGGAGTGATAACTTGCGGCAATGGTGCTGTAGGGTTGAATTTATCAGAAATAGTGACTTGGTTGAAAAAGAGGAGTGGCCCGCTTGTGATGAGAAATATTTACTTGACGATCTCGAAAATTGGCTGGCCCCTCGATTAGGTCGGATACGCAATCGTGAAGGGTTGGCCCGGCTGGATCTGGGAACGATTTTGCGTGAACGCCTGACCTGGCAACAGTTGCAGGCGCTGGAACGCCTCGCTCCGATTGATGTTCGGTTGCCGTCCGGCAGGAGTGTCCGGCTTGATTATTTGGCCGCTTCGGTTCCGGTTCTTAAAGCCAGAGTGCAAGAACTTTTTGGCTGTAAGGAGACACCTCGGGTCGGGGGCGGTCGGATTCCGGTGCTTGTCCATATCCTGTCTCCGGCGCGCAGGCCGGTACAGGTGACCGATGATCTTGCTGGTTTCTGGATGGGCTCATATAAAGAGGTGCGTAAGGAGATGCGGGGTCGCTATCCGAAACATGCCTGGCCGGAAGAGCCCTGGTTGGGTTAGCGCCACCTCTAATTTAGTCGTGAAAAGCAAGCTGAATTTTTCGATTGACGAATGTTTCTCTTTACTTTACTCTCAGCCGGGTAAAGTAAGGAGTTGGGTAGTGTTCAGGAGGGTGAAGCGCTCACTGAAAAAGTATAATTTAAAATTACACAAAGGAGGAGAGCAAAATGAGTAAAAGAGTGATTCGAATTGTTACTCTGTTGTTGGTGGCTACCTTTTTGGTTGGTGGTTTTCTTTCCAATGTTTATGCGGCCAGCGAAACTGTTTACAATAAGTACAATATTCACGCTCAGGCCGACAAGAAAGGCCTGCTCAAATCGAGCTATGCCAACTATACAGATCCCGGTAACGGTCATGTTATCATTCCGCCCAATACCAAATTGACGATCCGGCCCTGGAAGCGTTTTATGAAAAATTACGGCTTTTACTATGATCTAGCTGATGGGCGCCATGGAGTCTTTGAGGTTCATGAGAAACGTCTGGGTATCAGTGTTGACGAGTATGTGGAACAGATTTGTTCAGAAAAGCCAGTTTCCTTAAAAGGTTTTTCGAAAATCGATTTGAAAGGGATTAAAAAGGGTAAGGCCTACAAAGGGATGACTAAAAAAGGGGTGATGACGGCTTTAGGCTATCCCGCTACCCATGAGACGCCATCGCTGGACGACAATCAATGGAAATATTGGCGTAATCGTTTTCGTACCGTGGTTGTCGAGTTCAACAGTGCTGGGGTTGTGGTTAACGTAAGGTATTGATATATTAGCTTATACCTATAGATGCCAGCGCTAATACTTTTTTCATACTTTTAATGCTCTAAAAATTGTATTTTTCATACTTTCGACTTATTTACTTTCTGTTTCTCTTGGGTTATTATTATTGGTATCATCTAATCTTACCAGGTGCCTCCCTAAAAACTGTATGGTGCATCAGGAAAGAGTAGTTATTATATCTGATATTTTTTAATTTTCTGGAGAGTTCCTAGCCGAAATGAAAGATAGGGGAACAGTCGGAAAAAAATTGGGATGAAACAGGGGGAAGCAATGAAAAAATTAGTAGTTTTAAGTATTATGGTAATGGTGCTTGGTTGTGCTTCATGGGCGGGAGCTTATAGCTATAGTACAAGTGGTGATTATGCTGTATTTACAAACGATTCCGGTGCTGATGCCTTTGTGAATGTGGAACTTTGGTATGGTAGTGGCGGTGGTAATTATGCATATAGTTTGGATGGAACCAGCTGGACAGATATTGGCATAGGTGCAGAGCCTCAATCATGGACTTCCGGGGTGATCGCGAATCTAGGGAGTTTCTGGCTGAAGTTTGATTGGGGGCAACCTGGCGATGCTCCTTTAGGCGATGATGGCGCCGTAGTATCAGGTGGACATTACTTCGAATTTAATCAAGGTGATTACTTCACTACGCCTATTAGTGGTTGTGTGGCTCTTGTTGAAGGTGCGCCTGTCCCCATCCCCGGTGCCGTTTGGTTGCTTGGTTCTGGAATCGGTGCATTATTTGTTGGTCGGCGTAAACGTAAAGCTTAGAAATTTAGAAGATTTATATACAGTTTCAAAAAACCCCGTCTGCGAAGGCGGGGTTTTTTTGGTTTGGAGAGTCGGGAAAGGGATTTACGCACGGGGTTTTTCCTGTTATAGTCATTATCAAAACCAAATGCTTAAATTAGCCACAGACTTACACAGACAAACACGGACAATAGTTCTCGGGGGGTATCCGTCTTCGAAGTGGGCGAAGCAATTTTCGCCACCATTTGCTATAGCTTTATGTTGGGTATCTGACTAGATACGCTCAGTTAAAATTAGATTTACAGAGAAGACAATATGACTGATAAGAAAATTGCTCTGGTGACCGGGGCCAGTCGCGGGATTGGGGCGGCCATCGCCGTCACTCTGGCCGACGATGGTTACGATATATGGCTCAACTACCGATCCGATCACGATGCCGCACAGAAAGTTGTTGAAAAAGTTGTCGCCTGCGGTCGACAATGCCTTTTGCTGCCTTTTGATGTCGCCGATGAGAGGGCGGTTGAGGGCGCGTTAAGCCCTCTGCTGGCGGCAGAGACACCCTTTATTCTGGTAAATAACGCCGGTTTTGCACAGGACGGAGTTATGGCTCTGATGAGTCATGAAGAGTGGCGTTCAGTGCTTAATGTCCATCTTGACGGGTTTTTCCTGGTGACTAAGTTGGTGGTCGCCCGGATGCTCAGAAAGCGGGCCGGGCGGATTGTCAATATTGTCTCGACTTCGGGTCAGATCGGGGTTGCGGGGCAGGTTAACTACAGCGCCGCCAAAGCCGGTTTGATCGGCGCTACCCGTTCCCTTGCGGCTGAGGTGGCGCGGCGTAAGATCCTGGTTAATGCGGTGGCACCCGGTTTCATCGAGACCGAGATGACGGCTGATTTGCCGGTCGAAAAAATCCTGCCGACTATCCCTCTGGGTCGTTTCGGACAGGCTCAAGAAGTTGCTGATGCTGTCTCTTTTCTCTGCTCCGATAAGGCTACCTACATCACTGGTCAGATCCTGGCTATAAATGGCGGAATTGTTTAGATGGTGAACTTCAAAGCAAAATGGTTTTGGTTAATCAGCTGGCCTTTACTGCCCACTGTTTCTCAATGAAACGAAATAAAGTAGCGATAACCGGAGTCGGCATCGTCTCCTGTCTCGGGGTCGGGGTGGGAAGCGTTGCGGCATCGTTGCGCGAGGGCCGTTCAGGGATTGTGGTTGATGAAGAACGGCAAGCTTTGGGTTTTCGTAGTTCTCTAACCGGCCACTTGCCGGAGGTTTTCCCGGAACGAGTTTTGAATCGCAAGCAGCGCAAAACGATGCCTGATTTTGCCCAGCATGCTTATGTTGCGGTGCGTGAAGCGCTGGCTCAGGCTGGACTCAAAGAAGAGGATCTTCGCAATCAGCAAAGTGGGCTTATCTTTGGTTGTGATTCAAGTTGTCTGGCCGCAGTTGAGCAGGTAGATCTTTTACGACAATATGGTGAGACTCATAAACTCGGCAGCGGTCTGGTATTTCGCGCCATGACCTCGGCGATCACCATGAATCTCAATGTTCTGCTTGGGACCCAGGGTGCGAGTTGGACTTTAAGTTCGGCCTGTTCCAGTAGCGGGCACGCTATCGGTCAGGCGGCGGATTTGATTGCTTT
The DNA here is from genome assembly GCA_030640695.1 of Deltaproteobacteria bacterium. Lineage (GTDB taxonomy): Bacteria > Desulfobacterota > Anaeroferrophillalia > Anaeroferrophillales > Tharpellaceae > Tharpella. The sequence goes on from DAOWIX010000098.1 coordinate 7,280, forward strand.
GGGTCGTCAGGAGCGGGTGATCTGTGGCGGAGCCCAGGAGATTAACTGGGAGTCGATGTGCAGTTTTGATGCTTTGGGGGCTTTTTCGATGCGGATTGATAATCCGGCGGCGGCCTCACGACCTTTTGACGCTGACCGCGATGGTCTGGTTCCCAGTGGCGGGGCGGCGGCCCTGGTCTTGGAAAATTATGATCTGGCAAAACAACGGGGCGCGACTATCCTGGGTGAGATTAAAGGTTATGGCTTCTCGGCTGATGGTCAAAATCTCTCGGTACCAAGTGCCGATGGTTTAGCCCGGGCCATGCGGGCGGCGCTTATCGATGCCGAAATCGAGCCTGAAGAGGTTTCTCTGCTTTTGGCGCATGCCACTTCAACCCCGGCCGGTGATGCGGCCGAAGCGGAAAATATAAAGACTGTTTTTGGTGCGGTTACGCCTTATATCAGTGCTTTAAAAGCGATGACCGGCCATGAACTCTGGATGGCCGGTGCGGCCACTGCAGTCTATGCCGTAATTATGGCGGAAGCAGGTTTTATGGCCCCGACCATAAATTTTGTCAGTCCTGATGAGACGACCGCCGGTTTGCGTATCCTCAAAGAAGTCCTGTTGCAAAGACCTGCGAAGGTTCTCTGTAACGCCGCCGGTTTCGGCGGCTCCAACGCCTCTCTCCTACTCGATTTCAACTCCCAATGAAGTATGATTATCTGGTCATCGGTGCCGGTATCTCCGGCATAAGTAGCGCATTGTTGCTGGCTCGCTTCGGTTTTAAAGTGGCGCTGCTTGAACAGGCTCCGCGACCGGCTCCGTTGATTGAGGGCTTTGTTCGCAATAATGTCTATTTTGATGCCGGTTTTCACTATGCCGGGGGTCTTGAAGAGGGTGGCGTTCTTGATCTCAATCTGCGTCTTTTGGGAGTTGCCGATGATCTTGAGAAAGTTCCTTTCGACGCTTTAGCCTACGATACCATAGTGCAGTCGCAAAGTGGCCTAAGTTTCTCTTTTCCACAAGGTTATGAGGCACTTGGCAATACTTTGCGAGGGCGTTTTCCAAGTCACCGTCAGGCCTTAAGTGAATATTTTGAGCGTCTCAAGCTCGTAACTCAAGGGCTTCCCTATTATAATTATCATCCGCCAGGGGAATCTGTGTCCATGGGTCTCGCTTCGTTGCATGGTCAAAGTCTGTCGGAGGTTCTTGATGAACTGGCAATTAGCGGTGAGTTGCGAACTTTGTTGCAGGTTCATTGCCTGTTGCATGGATCCTTGCCATCCGAGATCCCCTTTGCGATTCATGCCGGAGTTGTCGACGGTTACTATGGTTCGGCCCAAACCTTCAAGGGTGGAGGCCGGGCTCTGGCGGCAGCGTTGGTTACGGCTTTAAAGCGATGTGGGGTTGATCTTTTCTGTCGTCATAGGGTAGAAGAGATCGAGGTGACTGCCGCCGGAGCGATCGCCGCAATACGTTGCACTAATGGAATCCGGATGCAGGCTTCCGCTTGTTTGGCTACCCTGCATCCGCAGGCCCTGCTGAAATTACTGCCGGCTTCGGTTTTTCGGCCGGTCTATCGGCGCCGCCTGGCGGCTCTTGCAGAGAGTCCGGGGGCGGAGATGGTTTTTCTCTCATCGCCGCAAGCCCGTAAGTTTCTGGGGCGCAACTTTTTTTTCCTGCCGGAGAAGGGCAAGTCGAGCTTTGATTTTGAACTGCCCCTATCAGAACGTCTGCTTTATCTCAATTTTTCCGGCCTTGGTGGACTTGGCGGTTCTGGTGGTTCCGCTAGCGATTGGGATTGTGGGGTGACGGCAATTCTTCCGGCCCCATACTACGAATCTGGAAAAACGGTTGTTTCATCCGCAAATTATGCTGATGAAAAACGCCGCACCGGGGAACTGGTGCGCGAACGCATTGCTCTACTATTGCCGGAACTCGGGCCCGGGCTTGAGGTCGAGCGTGTGGCAACCAGTAAAACCCTGGAGAGGATAAATGCTTCAGCTCGGGGGTCGCTTTATGGAGTTAAGCATATGGTGGGACAATTTAATCCTTCCGCGAAAACCCGGCTTGCCGGACTTTATCTGGCCGGTCAGGCGACTGCCGCACCGGGTCTTTTGGGGGCTATCACCTCGGCCTTGATGGCGGTTGGGGCAATCGTCGGTCATGACCGGGTCGAGGCCTTGCGGGGCGATATGCTATGAGAAGGGTCGCAGTTACCGGGACGGGTGCAGTTTCGCCCTTTGGTCGAGGTGTCGGCGAGCTCGTAAGCGGCATTGTTGA
>DAOWIX010000125.1 GCA_030640695.1 Deltaproteobacteria bacterium
CACCAATCCTACAATAATTTTCTTCATTTTCTCCTCACTCCTGCTACTCAGACCTCATATTATACTTTATAAATGTAGTTGACTTTTCAATAAAAAGATATACGACAAAAGTATTAAAAAAGTATGAATCTTCAGTTATTAGGTATATTTTTGGAGGCCAGGGCAGTGGGCAGGATAAAATCATTCTGGCTGACTGATGGTCAAACAAAAAAGGCCCGATGAAAATATCACCGGGCCTTTTTTACACTTTAATAGATCTCTTGCGAAGCTGTAAAGTCAACTAAGATCTCTTCTTGCGACGAATCCCGACCAGACCGAGAAGACCCGAACCCAAGAGCCAGACAGCACCGGGGATAGGAACCGGGTTAGCATCATGCAGAGCGACACTCATACCACCTGGCACACCTGGGGGCAAAGAATTCAAAATATATGAATCAGGACCAGTCATCTGGACATCATAAGATAAAAATGCGGGTGACCCGGGCTGCCTAAATACAAAACCAAAATCAGTTGTCAAACCCAACGAAAGAGCCCCTGGACCGGTGGCCCCTGGCATCGCACTGGCATACCAACCACTACCGCCAGTAACATCTTCAGTAAAATAAATCGTCTGCATCATGTTTGGCGCGTTAAAAAGAAACGGTAATTCGCCACCGGCAAGATTACCATAATCGTAGATACCAAGTGTCCAACCAGGGGTAGGTGGCGTCGGCACCGTCAAGGTAATACCAAAGATATCATCACTGTTGGGTGCCCAAGCACCACTGTAAGAATAAGAACTGGCCATGGCCTGTCCTGAGCACATCAAAAAAATTGCAACTACCAATCCCACAATAATTTTCTTCATTTTCTCCTCTCCTCTCTCCTGCTACCAGCGCCTAGATATACCGAAATGGCTACTCCGCCGTCATACCATATCTTAATAAAGGTAGTCGGCTTTTCAATGAAAAGATATACGACAAAAGTATGAAAGGAGGTTTGAAAAGTATTAAAAAAGTATGAATCTTCACTTATCGGGGATATTTTTGAAGGCCCAGGCGGCGGCCTGCTGGCGGTTGGAGACTTCGATCTTGCGAAATATGCGGTAGATATGACTGCGAACCGTATGCGGGCTGATACAGAGATTGTCGGCAATCATGTCATTAGTGCAACCATCTGTAATCTTTTGCAAAACTTCACGCTCCCGAAAACTGAGCAGATCCTGCTCGGGTTCGGTTAGATTTTCGCGGCGGCGCAGGGAGACCAGACAGGAGCTCAAAAGTTGACGCGGCAACCAGATTTCACCCTTCTGAATAGCCTTGATCCCATACACCAGATTTTCCGGCGGCTCACTATCATAAAAGAGGCCCCAGACCCCGGCACACATCAACTCATCGCTGACGTCAATATCTTCGGAAACATTGTAAAGTACGGGGTAGAGATTCGGCTGTTCATGAAAATCGGAGGTCACCAGCGCCAGCATCTCTGCATGTTTTTTTGCCAAACAGTCACAAAAGAGCATGACTTCACCCTGGGTCTTAATTGAGTGCGAGGAGAACCCATCGGGACTATCGGTCAAACATGGAATTCCGGTCTCCTTTTCCAGAAAAGCCGCCAGAAGCGTGTTCTGCATCTTTCGTGGACCCAGAATATAGATCAACCACTTTTCTGCATCAGTTGGCATATCAAGTCACTCTATTAAAGGTTTTTTTCGTGGGATTCGTCTATTTTGTGGTCAAGGATATCATCCTCTTTGCGCTCTTTAACATTCACACTTCGGCACTATGAACCCTCCTTTGAAGGGTTCACACTCCTTCAATAATAGTACCATATCGACTGGTAATCTTCTACCTTCTCGCCAATCGCTTTAAGTCTTTCCAAATAGTCAAAAATCGGCACATCTCGGGCCACATAGGGTTTGGGCGCGATCTGCACAATACCATCCTCCCAGGGAAAGAATTCGTAGATTCGCGAGCCATCGGCGGCCAGTCCGATCAATTGACGCTGACGGGTTGAACGAATGTAGCCTTTACCCTGTCCCGGAACATTAAAAACAGCTTCATCGGTACGCTCAATGCCGGGAGATAGTCGGGCCTCTTCGGTCTGCTCTTGCAGGAGACGGGCAATCGGAACCCGATAGCCCGCAGTCTCCTCTTTGCCTTTGGTATTAAAACTGTAATACGGATCAATGCCGACCTGTCGCAAGCGACGACGCAAAAAAGCAGCCTCAAATCGACGAGAGACAAAAAATGTATAAACCAGCTGATTATAGACGCCGATACCCTGCCGCTTAAGCCGATCAACCGCCACCACAACCTCAGGTGTCAACTCATAAGTATGCTCAATGTGTGTAACAACGGCAACCTCCCGTTGCCCCGGCAGGCGCAGGGAACCCAAAAAAGCGGCCAGCCGGTCAGTAATCCGCATCGGCATGGTCACCAAGGTTCGGGTTCCAATACGGATACGCTCTACTGTTGGTATAGCCGCAACCATACCAACTATACGCTCAAAAGATTCATCATCCATAGCCAAGGGGTCGCCACCGGTTATCAATACTTCACGAATCGCCGGGTGTTCGCCGATCCACTTGACCGCCGCATCGATCTTCTCGGAAGAAGCTAAAGCATCAGTCGCCATGGCATCTTCAATTTCCCAATTACGCTGACAATAGACACAGATCTGAGGACAGGTATTGAAGGGTTTAAAAATGCAGATTGACGGATAACGCCGGGTAATCAGGTCGATTGGCGAGGTATCCTCTTCCAACATAAAATCGAGACCCGAAAAATCACCACTCTTGCACCGCGATTTAACGACCTGCTCAACGTATTCCGGCGGCGGCAAAACCTGAGCCCGAATCGCCGCATCACGCCGGGATCCAAGACCTTCATCATCCATCAGGGAGAGATAGTGAGGGGTCACTCCGAAAGGGAGGTGATGTTTGCGGACTTGAGCGACGGCCTCAGCAGCGTCCGGGGAGAGAGCCACCAAATTCAACAGGGTCTCGGCATCCTGAACAATATGCTGAACCTGCCAACGCCAATCATGCCATTGTTCAGCACTCGCTCCGAAATATTTCTTTATACGCTCCCGGCGCAGATGACGACGGGCAACGGTTTCCGCTTTCAGGCCATCGCTGAAACCTGACATAAAGCTCTCTACCCGGCGCACCATCGCATCAAGTTGGGATGAGCGCAAAAGTGCCGCCTCGCGACCTTTCAGATCGCTTTCACCATGATTGTCATTAATAATCGCTACATAGCCGGTCTCGCTCCCACAGGCTCCTTTGAATAAAGAGATGAGCTCGGCATAAAAGGCTGGCCGCAGATCTTCTCGATCAACGTTACAGACTATATCGAAAAGCGCTTGGGCCACGCTGAAACCGCTCTTCTCCTCTGCATGTACAGAAAAAACCGTTCGTAATATGGCAACACAAAGGTTTACTCGCCGAAGCTGCCCGGCCCCGGCCAAAGCCAGCCGGTCCAAGGCCTCCCCTTCAAGCTCATCAATGAGAGCAAAAAGATCACGACGCCATCTTTCAAGGCTCTCAGTATTCTTATCAGATCCCGGCTCGGAACCCTGATCACAGAGAGTAAAAAGACCCGGAACGACCTCCCGTAAGCCCAAAATAGTTAAAGATTCCAGCAATATCCCTCCATTATCCAGACACAAATAAGACTGTATTATTATACAGTCGACATTACAACCACTTCTATACCAATTCGCCAATTTTGTGAAGTAAAAAAACCAACCAGCCAAAAACTGATTGACAACCCTCGACTTTTCATTGTAGATGGCGCGATCATAATTTGTAAGCGGGATTAACTCAGTTGGTAGAGGGTCAGCTTCCCAAGCTGAAAGTCGCGAGTTCGAATCTCGTATCCCGCTCCAGTTTTAGACAGTTATAAAGAAAGCGCCATGGGTCAAATCATGGCGCTTTCTTTGTAAGTGCCCCTTTTTGAGGGCTAAAGGGGCAACCCCCAATAGCCGGCAAGCTGGCAGGGTATACCTTCACGCTCATTGCAAAGCCGGCAGACCATCGAGCATCATACCGTCGGTCGATGAATTCAACTGAAATCCGACAATTGCGGAGGCAGCACTGAAAGTAAGATAGGTG
>DAOWIX010000095.1 GCA_030640695.1 Deltaproteobacteria bacterium
AAACAGACTCAAGTAACCCCGGACCAAGCTCTTTATGAACACTAATGGATGCACCAACAATGATAGTTCCAATATCATTCTCTGTCATGGTTTTCTCTGCGCCTCTGCGGGAAACCAGCCTTTGACTTTTCTCGACTCTTCGACTTAAACTCAGCCTTTTTTCAAAACCGCCCGCGCCTTTAAGCGCAGAGCCTGGAGGCGGATAAAGCCCTCTGCATCATACTGATCATAAACCATATCCTCCTCAAAAGTGGCCATTTCGGGCTGATAAAGAGAGACCGGCGATTTGCGGCCAACCACAATAACGTTACCTTTATAGAGCTTGAGACGCACAGTGCCGCTAACATTCTCTTGAGTTTTGTCAACCAGAGCCTGGAGGGCTTCGCGCTCCGGCGCAAACCAGAAACCGTTATAAACCATGCGAGAATATTCAGGAATCAGGGAGTCTCGAAGATGCATGGCATCGCGATCCATTGTAATAGATTCAACCGCCCGGCGCCCATGATAGAGAATAGTGCCGCCGGGAGTTTCATAGACACCCCGTGACTTCATGCCGACAAAACGGTTCTCAACCATATCGACGCGACCGATACCATTGGCCCCGCCAAGTTCATTGAGCCTGGTCAAAAGGGCTGCGGGACTGAGTTTAACACCATCAACGGCCACCGGATCACCATTGACAAAATCAATTTCGCAATAGGTAGCCTGATCTGGAGCCTTTTCAGGTGATACCGAGAGCTGATACATATCCTCGTCGGGTTCGCGCCAAGGATCTTCTAAAACTCCGCCCTCAAAACTGATATGCAAAAGATTGCAATCAGAACTATAAGGCTTATCTTTGGAGACCGGAATCGGAATATTATGTTTTTTGGCGTAATCAATCAATTTTTCCCGAGAATTCAGACCCCAATCGCTACGCCACGGGGCAATCACCTTGATCTGGGGCTCTAAACCATAGAAGGTCAACTCAAAACGGACTTGATCGTTACCTTTTCCCGTGGCTCCATGAGCAACCGCATCAGCCCCTTCAAGGCGGGCGATCTCAATTTGACGTTTGGCGATAAGCGGCCGAGCTATCGAGGTTCCAAGTAGGTAAACCCCTTCGTAAATGGCATTAGCGCGAAATATAGGAAAAACGAAATCGCGAACGAACTCTTCGCGAAGATCATCAACATACATCTTTGAAGCCCCAGTCGCCAGAGCCTTCTCCTCAATCCCGTCAAGTTCGGCTCCAAGCCCAACATCAGCAGCAAAAGCAATAACCTCACACTTATACTCCTCTTTCAACCAAGTCAGAATAACCGAAGTATCAAGGCCGCCCGAGTAGGCAAGAACTATTTTTTTAATATCACTCATGACATTTCCTCATCGATTTTGCATTCATCTATTTAATAAGGTCACTAATAATGCTTTTTGCACATGCATACGGTTTTCAGCCTGGGTGAAAATCAGATCTTGGTATTTCTCAAAAACCGAGGCCGTAATCTCTTCACCGCGATGGGCTGGAAGACAGTGCAGAACCAGCGGGTCAGGTGCCGCAATTTTAAGTAACTTTTCATTTATCTGATATCCGGCAAAAACCTGCCGCCGCTCCCGGGCCTCATCTTCCTGGCCCATACTGGCCCAAACATCAGTATTTAACACCACCGCCCCTTTCGCGGCAGACAAAGGATCGAGAAATACAGCCACCCTGCCACTACCGGACGATTGCCGATTGACCTGCGCCAACAAAGCAGCGTCAGGCTCATAACCGGCAGGACAAGCGATCTTAAGATCAAAACCAAAACGTAAAGCAGCATTTATCCAGGAGTTGGCCATATTATTGCCATCCCCGATATAGGCAATCTTAAGACCGTCGAAGTCGCCAAGATCAAGCCCGAGGCGCTCCTTGATCGTAAAGATATCGGTAAGCACCTGGCAAGGATGCAGAAAATCAGTCAAACCGTTAATAACCGGAACCGTTGCATATTGAGCCAGGGTTTCGACTTCAGCATGATCAAAGGTACGAATCATGATACCGTCAACATAGCGGGAGAGAACCCGGGCCGTATCCTTGAGCGGTTCGCCACGGCCAACCTGGGTGTGAGCTGAACTCATAAAAATCGCCTGGCCGCCGAGTTGAAACATGCCGACCTCAAAAGAGACCCGCGTCCGGGTTGACGATTTCTTAAAGATCATTGCCAGACTTTTACCAGCCAGAGCTTGCGAAAATTTCTCCGGTACCGCCTTCAGGTCAGCCGCCAGATCGAGCAATGCTCCAAGCTCGCTCCGCGACCATTGGGCAAGATCAAGAAAGTCTTTAAGGTTGTCCGCTTTTGACATCTTTCAGTACCTCGGTCAATATTTGCAGCATAGTCTCAATTTCTGACTTGTCAATAATCAAGGGCGGGGTAAATCGTAAAGTATTGTCACCAGCCGAACCAACCAGCAGGCGACGCTCAAGACAGGCCCCAACCACCTCAGCTACCGGAACATCCTTTAAATCAATGCCGAACATCAGGCCAAGCCCACGAATATCACCGATAATTTCCGGGAACTGTTGCTTGAGACGCTCCAGACCCACCTTCAAAAAAGTCCCTGTTTGAATAACTCTATCGACAATTTTTTCGTCGCGTAAGGTTTCAAGAGTTGCCAGGGCTGCAGCTGAAGCCAGAGGATTACCACCAAAAGTCGAACCATGACTGCCGGGACCGAAATAATGCATCACGCGATCGCTGGCCAGCATGGCCCCAATCGGAAAACCATTACCCAAAGCTTTGGCCGCCGTCATGATATCAGGAACGATAGCGCTATGCTGATGGGCAAAAAAAGTTCCGGTCCGCCCTACCCCGGTCTGGACTTCATCGAGAATCAACAGAATTTTGCGTTCATCGCAGAGCCCTCGTAAACGATTAAGATAATCGACTGCCGGAAGAATAACCCCGCCCTCACCTTGAACCGGCTCAACCAGCACGGCACAGGTTTTTTCTGTAATCGCTGCGGCCACCGCCTCAATATCGTTAAAAGGTACATAGTCGAAGCCCTCGAGCAGAGGCTGATAACCGGTTTGCACTTTTTTCTGGCCAGTCGCCGTAATCGTAGCCATAGTCCGACCATGAAAAGAACGGTGCATGGTGATGATGCGTTTGGCACCCTCTCCCAAAACCTCATGCCCGTAACGCCGGGCCAGCTTGATTGCAGCCTCATTAGCCTCAGCCCCGGAGTTACAGAAAAAAACCTTATCGGCAAATGAAAGTTCGCATAAGATTTTAGCTAGGCGGGCCTGAAACTCAATGTGATAGAGGTTAGAGACGTGCATCAGCTGGCTGGCTTGAGCCGCAATCGCAGCACTTACCCGAGGATGACAATGACCGAGGTTACAAACCGCAATCCCGGCCAGGCAATCGAGATATTCATTGCCTTCGGCATCCCAAAGCTTAACCCCTGCCCCACGAGAAAACGCAACAGGGAAACGTTTATAGGTTGGGGCAATAAAGTTTTCAGTTAAAGCAAAGATCTCTTCGGAGTTCATAATTCCAACTCATTCTGGGGTTTAAGATAAACCCGGGATTTTAAGTCCGCCGGTGAGCTTACTCATCTCATCGGTCATCATCGCCTGGGATTCCCGCAAGGCTTGATTGATCGCAGCAAGAACCAGATCCTGCAACATCTCGATATCGTCGGGATCAACCGCTTCAGGCTCCATAACTATTGAGAGGATCTCCTGTTTACCGTTGGCAACTACTTTGACCATACCGCCACCAGCGGCCGCCTCAACTGTGCGCTTGCCGACCTCTTCCTGCATCTTCGCCATCCGCGACTGCATCTGCTGCGCCTGCTTCATTAAGTTTCCCATACCTTTAGCCATGATTTTGCTCTCCTAATAGTAGTTGAAAGTATATATTTATCATTTTCGGGCTTTAATCTCGGTAACCCGGCCTCCGAAACGATCGCTGACAAAACGTACTGCGGGATCATTAAAAATCTCTTCCTTGCTTGGCAAAGGGCGCGGCCGACCGGAACTTGCAGGAGCACCGTTGCGATCAGAGGTCTGGGATCCGGCAGCAGCAGTAGCCGCTCGCAACTGAAGCACCAGGGTCTCATCCTGGCCCTTGAATTCAGACCAGAGTGATAGAATATTCTGCTTAACACTCTCCTGATCAAGCAGGGCCAGAGCATGCGGCGCAACCTCCAACATGAGATTACCGGCGCCAGCCGGCTGCAGGCGCGAACGCTGTAACATCGCACCTAAGCGAGCATCCTTGCTCGCCAGACGCTCTAAAAAGGTAGCCCACTGCACCTGCTCTTGGGACACTTCTGAAGATCCACTTCCGGTGGAACGTTCTCCCCGTTTTTTTTCTAAATTAACTTTTTCTGAATTATTTTTTTCTGCTCTGGCATTTTCCGGCTGGGCCCTAACCGGATCGATCTTTTCCGGCTTCAGTGAAGCTCTAACTGGAATTTCAGACCCCGTTTTTTTTTCGATTGCCACTTTTGCTGAAGTCTCAGCAACGACCAATTCACTTAACTCCGGCCGCTGGCCGTTATCACCGTCAAAAAAAGAGGCTTCGCCGTAATCATCCGGCGGCGGTGCCTGCGGCGGCATTTCCGAAGACCCGTAACTCTCTTTTAAAGGTACACTTTCGGCGACTACCGGTTTGACGACAGCCAACTCTTCCCGGCGATAATCACCGGCCGCAACCGGAGCCTTAGGATGAGAGGGTGATGATAGCGTTGGTCGCGACCCAGAGACCTGTGGCGCTGACTTAGGAGATGCTGATTCCGGCGACCTTAGTTCAGGCCGAACCACTCTTTCTCGGGGCTCTGCCACACTCGGAACGTCAGAACAAACTGCTTCTTGCGAGCGCGGTTCAAGTCCCGGTGCGGCCGCTTTAGCAAGCGCGCCGGGGCTCCCGGCAGTAGTTTTTCCAGAATCTTTCCGAAGTTGGCTAGGAGTGCCCGGAACAAGCGCTGGCGGAACCACCTTTAAATGGCGTTCGATGCGGCCCAATAACTCATCTACCGGCAACAAATCACGCGCCATCCCCAACTCAATCAGAGCCATCTCTAACGCTAGTCGCGGGGTCTGTGAAATCTTGATCTGGGAATAGTGCTTCTGCCAGAGATCGAAAATTTGCTGCCAAAAAGGGAGCGCGTTAGTGGCCACCAGAGGCTCAAGTAGCTCGATTTCATCAACACTGATACCGAGCAACCCTTTAAGATCACCGGAAAGTTTCAAAAAGAGGGCGTCACGAAGATAAAAAAGAAACTCCTCACTGAACTTTTTGAGATCAACCCCGGCTTGTTCCAGATCATTAACCAGAGTGACTGCGGCACTTAAATCTCCAGTCACCACTTTTTCCAGAAGGGTAAAAGAATGGCGCGCCTCAATCAGCCCCAAGGCGCTGCGCAAATCATCTATAGAGATAGTTTCGCCGGCATAGGAGCGCGCCTGATCGAGCAGGCTCAAAGCATCACGCATACTGCCCTGAGCCTCACGGGCCAGCAACTCAGCCGCCCCGGATGCAAAAGTCAGATTTTCACGATCGCCAATTTCGGTCAAGGTAGCGGCGATCGTCGCCCCGGTCAAACGACCGAAATCAAAACGCTGACAACGTGAGAGGATAGTCATCGGCACTTTATGAACATCGGTCGTCGCCATGATGAACTTAACATGGTTCGGCGGCTCTTCCAGAGTTTTCAAGAGAGCGTTGAAAGCCTCCGTCGTCAGCATGTGAACTTCGTCGATAATATAGATTTTATAGGGTGAACTCTGGGGCAGGTAGGAGACATTATCGCGCAACAGACGAATCTCGCCGACTCCACGGTTGGAGGCACCGTCGATCTCGATGACATCGGCTGAGTTGCCGGCGGTTACGGCAATGCAGTTTTCACACTGGTTACAGGGCTCTACCGCAGGCCCCTTGGCGCAATTTAAAGCCTTGGCCAGAATCCTTGCCGCCGAGGTCTTGCCAACCCCACGCGAACCGGTAAAGATAAAGGCATGCCCAACCCGCTCCCGACGAATCGCATTTTGCAGGGTTCTGGCAATATGCTCTAATCCCGCCAGCTCAGCAAAGAGCTGCGGTCGCCACTTCCGGGCCAGAACCTGATACCCCTCCGCCATGACTCTTATACCCTATCCCGGCAAGCCGGGGACCAAAAAAGTCTAAATTCACATAAAACGTCATTCCGGCAAGAGCCGGATCCAGTGATTTCGAGACGTTCTGGATGCCGTATCAATCCCGACATAACGTTTTGGGCCAATCCTAATGATACATCTGCAAAAAAATTTATCCCCATGAGAGATAACCAGGCTACCCTGCGGCACACGGAGAGCGGTGCTGCCGCTGCTTCCTTCCGGATCTGACGGGGTTCACGCCGTCGCCGTTGCACAGGACCTGGTTATCACCCATGGGGACAAAATCATGGCGTCGCACCCCAAGAGTACTTCCTGCGGGGCGTAAAAAGTTCCGATATCCTGCGTTGTTGCGGTTTTCCAGGCACTCGACATACTACATGTATGGTCTCGCTCCTGGAAACCCACTATACATCTTGTCTATTGAAATTTTTACTTATCCATGCCGTGACTT
>DAOWIX010000166.1 GCA_030640695.1 Deltaproteobacteria bacterium
CGAAGTTCCTCCTGACAATAAAAACTCCTTTTAGCCAGGGTTGAAAAATCGAGAAAACCAAAATCAACCGGTTTTTTTATCTTATAAACATAATCACCGGCCAAGAAGACCCAAGAAGCATGAGTCTGCACGAGTTCGACCTGTTTCGGAACCGGATCGTAACGATTGACTTGTAAAAGGTTCTCAACCATTGCCGGCTGTTGGTTATTATTCATAATAAACTATCCTGTTTAAATTATTGCAGGCGTCGTAAAAAAATCGATATTCTGCATCGTATTAATTTTTCACGAGTGCATTAATTATTCGTCACTACGGGCGGCTGACCACTGACCACGATCAACTAAGAAAGAGCGGGACAGGAGATCAGGAATTGATCTTCAAGGAGTGCTTCATCAATGCCTGAAATAAAGACTTTCCGATTTTCCACACGTAACTTGCCGGCGCAATAGAGGGCCAGCGCCCGAGGGAAAATCTTATGCTCACAGCGAAGAATACGAGCCGCCAGACAATCTTCGTCGTCATTTGCTAATACCGGCACTGCGGCCTGGATGATAATCGGTCCATGATCAACTTTTTCATCGACAAAATGAACCGTGCAGCCAGCCAGTTTAACGCCGTAGGTAAAGGCTTGCCCCTGACCATGAGTACCCGGGAAAGAGGGTAGAATAGCAGGATGAATATTGATCACTCGATCGGGAAAAGCGGCCAGAAAAGAGGCCCCTAAAACCCTCATAAAACCAGCCAGGACAACCAGCTCAACCGAGCTCTCCTGCAGAACCCGCAGCAACTCTTGATCAAACGCTTGCCGCTGGGTATATTCTTTATGTTTTATGACTTTTGTCGGAATCCCGAATTGAGCGGCCCGGGTCAAGCCGTAGGCTTTTTCATCATTACTTATAACCAGTACTATCTCGCCATCAATGCTCCCGGCCTTGACCGCATCAATAATCGACTGCAGATTACTGCCGCTACCTGAGATCAAGACCCCGATTTTAGTCATCTTTTCTCCTTGATTTTTCAGTATTCAAAAAGAGAATCGATTCAGCTTCGGGTTCCCGTTTGCCAATCTCTCCGATCAGATAAGCCTTTTCACCGAGACCATGCAGGCGCTCAAGGATATCATCCACATCTTCGGCCGCTACGATCAGGGCCATGCCGATGCCGCAATTAAAAGTCGTCAGCATCTCTTTTTCCGCAACCTTACCCTGACGGGCTATGAGATCAAAAATCGGCAGGCCCGGCCAGGTCAAGAGGTCAATTTGCACCTGACAACGATCGGGCACCACTCTGATGATATTTTCCTGCAGACCGCCTCCAGTTATATGAGCCACCCCTTTTAAACGGAAATCACGCTGCAGATTAAGGATCGACCGCACATATATACGGGTCGGCCGCAGTAACTCCTCCCCGAGAGGCAACTCCAGTTCAGGTAATTTTTCATCCAAACCATAAGCGCTCTCTTCGAGCAAAACCCGCCGCGCCAGAGAGTAACCATTACTGTGCAGACCGGAAGATGCCAGACCAATAATCCGGTCTCCGACCTTAATCTCCGAACCATCGATAAGCTGAGACTTATCGACAATACCAACGGCAAATCCCGCCAACTCATAATCTGAGCCCTGATAAAACCCCGGCATTTCGGCTGTTTCTCCGCCAATCAGGGAGCAACCAGACTCCTTGCAACCTTTTGCAATGCCAGCGATGATCTCGGTAGCACGCTCAACCTCGAGGCTACTGGTCGCCAGATAATCGAGAAAGAAAAGAGGCTCGGCTCCCTGAACCACAATATCGTTCACCACCATGGCAACCAGATCGATACCGATCGTATCATGTTTATCCGCCAAAAAAGCGATTTTGAGCTTGGTTCCGACCCCATCGGTAGAAGAGACGAGTACAGGGTCACGATAATTTTCCGTATGGAGCGAGAAAAGTGCCCCAAAACCGCCGATGTCAGCCAAAACCTCGGGTCGAAAAGTCTCTTTCACCAGGGGGGCGATATTTTTCACCAAGCGGTTACCGGCCTCGATATCGACCCCGGCATCCTTATAGGTCATTCCTTTATTTGAATTAGCCATAACCGTTTTCCTTTAATTATAATCTCCAGACTTAAGGAGATTTGGAGAATACTCTTACCAAAAAAATCAGACGGGCAAAAAACACAGTCTTTGATTGTAACGAAATGAGAGTAAAAAAGTCAAATGTTATCTTCCGACATCAATTTAAAAGCCTGCACTAAAGAGGCCATCGTGCGGCTTACCGCCCCGCGATGCCGAGTCACGGTAGTCGCCGCGCTAAGACCTTCATCCCTAATAAAACCGGGCTCCCGCAAACAGCGACTTAAAAGTTCTTCGAGCTCCTCGCGACCAGCAACCGGCAACCCTCCACCCTGTTCATCGAGATAACCGAAGCCATCTTTGAAATTTGCAGTATGAGCACCATGAACCACGGCTTTGGCAAAAACCGCAGCCTCCAAAGGATTATGACCACCGATCCCGGGAACCAGAGTCCCACCGATAATCGCAAAACGGGACAGGTTATAGAAGTGAATCAGATCACCAAGGGTATCAAGCAGCAGAACCGATGGAATTTCAGCCAAAGTGAGAGACAACGCTTTCTCCTTTAAAAAAGAAAAACGCAGGAAATCGACCTCCCTTAGAGTTAGCAAATCAGCCACCTCATCAAAACGCTGCGGATGCCGAGGCGCCAATACCAGACAAGCGGAGTTAAATATTTTAGGTGATTGCAAAGTACATTTCCCCCAAGCGGCAAGAATCATCTCCTCTTCCCCGGGGTGCGTGGACCCGGCAACAACAACCGGGGTTTCAGACCCAAACAGATTCCTGTAGAGAAGTTGATCGCCGCCATCTCCGGGGGGGAGCAGATCAAACTTCATATTACCGCTTAAGACAATTCGCTCTGATGGTGTGCCAAGCTCTGCAAAACGTTGACCTGAAACCTGATCCTGAACAGCAACGACAACTGGGGTTGCAAACATGGATCTGGTAAAAACCCGAAAAAAACGATAATTGGTAAAACTATGCAAAGAGAGCCGGGCATTAACCAAAGCTACCGGAAGCTTCTGACGCCTGGCATAACAGAGCAGATTAGGCCAGAGTTCAGTCTCGGCAATAATCAAACAAGCTGGTCGGAAATGGCGAAAAAAAAGAGCCCACAACCCCGGTAGATCGAGCGGCAACAACACGACCCGAGCTTCAGGAAAGAGTCTTGTGGCAGTTTGGCGACCGGTCAGAGTCATCGTCGTTAACAATAGCCCGCCTTCCGGATAACGTTCCCGCCAAGTCCGAACCAACGGCACCAACATCTGTATTTCACCGACCGAGGCTCCATGAAACCAGGTTGTCCGAGATTTTTCCCCAGACTCAGATTGCGATTGCGGCCAACCAAAGCCCAGACGCTCTCCCAGACCTTCAAGGCTCCCCTGCCGGCGATGCATATACCACAACAATCCCGGCCAGAGCAGCAATAATAAAGTACAAAGTAAGAGATTATAGATGATATACAATTTTATATAATCCCTAATCTAACAGCCAAACCATTAATATTGTTTAAATCATCTTCCATGGCTATAATATCCTCCGGGGTTCCAAGATCCCGCCAATAATATTCGTCCCGCGTATCCACGACATAGCTGACAATATCGAGGCGGCCGGCGGCCAGCAGGCGACGGTAAAAAGCGATCAGGGAAAAAGGGCGGCCCGCCGGTTCCCGCGCCATCAGATCGAGCAGCAAAGGTGAACAAATCTGGATACCAGTATAGGCCAAAAGTCGGCCTCCAGAAGCCGGTTCAGAGTGACCAAAGCCCCTGATCCGTCCAGCCAAGTCAACCTCAACCTGATTATAACGATCACGGTCATGAAGCAGCATGGTCACCAGCGAGCCCTGTCTAAGATGTTGGGTAACAGCCGCAAACAGAGAAATATCACTGACGACATCGGCATTGGTTGTCACAAAGAAGGGGCCCCGCAGATAGCGGGCCGCATTACAAATAGCCCCTCCAGTATCCAGGATCAGAGGCTCATAAAGATATTTGACTCTCTGAAAACCATCAGAAGATTTTTGTAAAAAAGACTCCAACTGCCCGGAGAGATGATGTCCGTTAACCACCAAAACATGGGGTTTAAGTCTCTTAAAACGATTTAGGGTTAGAGCCAGCATCGGCACTTCCGCAACCGGCACCAACGGTTTCGGAATCCGCTCAGTCAGGGGTTTCAGGCGCGTCCCAAATCCGGCCGCCAGAATCATGGCCCGCCATCCCGGCAACAAAATAGGATTTTTAAAAGACATAAAATTTAGTCGGCGACAACCATAAAGATGAAGTTAAGGAAATGTGAATTTACGGAAAACATGATTAAACAGCTACATTTTTCTTGCCAAAAGCTACTACCATAGTTTATGCTGACAGGCTAATTGCACCAATAATGGAAACCACTAACCATGTCAACCGGACAACCCGGCCTAACCCTAACTTTTCAAGGTAAACTAACATGCACCCTGAAACAGAAAAAATGAGCCCCAAACATCCCGGTGAACAAAAGAGCCCGGAATTACGTATGATTGCCTGGGAGACCACGAGAAGCTGCAACCTATCATGCATCCATTGTCGAGCCGCAGCCGAAAAAGGCCCCTACCCGGGCGAACTGGACACGGCCAAAGCCTTCTCTTTCCTGGATACCGTTGCCTCCTTCAGCAAACCGGTCATCATCTTAACCGGCGGTGAACCGATGCTGCGGGACGATATCTATGAACTGGCCGCTTACGGAACCAAACTCGGATTGCGCATGGTCATGGCAACCAACGGCACCCTTGTAGACCAGGACAGTATCAAACGCATGATCGCCAGCGGTATTCAAAG
>DAOWIX010000091.1 GCA_030640695.1 Deltaproteobacteria bacterium
ATCTTTTGATATCAGTTGCACTCTCAATCCCACTCTCGCTGACCACCAAACGATCGGCCGGCAGCTGGGCGGCAAGATCGATACTGGTCTGCAGATCAATCGTAAAATCCCTAAGATCACGATTATTGATACCGACTAAGGGGGCCTCGACTGCAGCCACCTTTTCAGCGTCTGCAAGATCACGAATCTCAACCAGGCACTCAAGATCAAGTTGAGCCGCCAAATCCAGAAACTCTTTTAGCTGAATCTCACTTAAAACTGCGGCAATCAGCAAAACCGCATCAGCCCCGGCCTTCCGGGTCTCTTCGAGCTGCCAGGGATCGACAATAAACTCCTTACGCAAAAGCGGCAAATCAACCAGTGGTCTGATTTGCGACAGCCACTCTAAAGAGCCCTGGAAAAAGGGCGCATCAGTAATTACAGAGAGCGCTGCAGCTCCCCCTTTTTGATATTCCACGGCAATTTGCAAAGGATCAAAATCGGCCCGCAGCAGCCCGGCCGATGGCGAGGCTTTTTTGACCTCGGCGATAATCCGGGGTGCACCTGGATTGCCAGAAAGATTTGCCAAAGACGCCCGCAGAGAACGTCTTGGTCCCCGCTCAGCGCCGATCCGAACCGGGCCCGTAGTCAACGACTGTTTTTTCAAAAGAGCCACCTCTTGGTGTTTAGCAGCAATAATTTTATCAAGAACAGTCATTAAATTTATTCTCCTCTATTGATCGTTGCTAAATTGTATCAGCTCTTCAAGTTTCTGCCGAGCCGAACCATTATCAATGGTGTCGGCAGCCAATTCAACCCCCTGACGAAAATTTTCCACCCGCTCGGCGGTCACGAACACAGCCGCACTGTTGAGCAAAACAATATCGCGCCGTGGGCCCTTTTCACCGGCCAGAAGTTGTTTGATAAGAGTGGCATTCTCTTGGACATCGCCACCTCGCAAAGCTGCCAGAGGGGCCTCCGGCAGGCCAGCATCAGCCGGTTCGAGGGTCAGCTCCTCGATAGTATCACCTTTAAGCCAGGCGATATGAGTGGCACCGGCCAGACTCAACTCATCAAGTCCCCCGGCGCCATGGACAACCATGGCTCGTTGTTCTCCAAGACCTTTAAGAACGGCGGCCAGGGTCAACGTCAAAGAACGATCATAGACCCCTAAAAGTTGCACATTGGCAGAAGCCGGATTGGTCAAAGGGCCGAGAACATTAAAGATCGTCCGGATCCCGATCTCACGACGTGGACCGATCGCATATTTCATCGCCCCATGCAGAAGTGGTGCGAAAAGAAAACCGATACCGACTTGGCTGATAGATGCAGCGACCTGATCTGCGGTCAACTCAAGATTGACACCAAGGGCTTGCAAAACATCGGCACTGCCACAAAGGCTTGATAGGGAACGATTGCCGTGTTTGGCAACCTTAAGACCGCGTGCGGCCACCACCAAAGCGGTAGCGGTTGATATATTAAAAGTATGGCTGCCATCGCCACCGGTACCACAGGTATCAACCAGAATCCCACCATTTTGAGCAAGCTCAAAATCGACCTCGATCCGGGTTGCCTGCTTTCGCATAATCCGGGCCGCTCCGGTAATTTCGGCAACCGTCTCCCCCTTCATCCTCAAGGCGGTTAAAAAAGATGAGATTTGAGCTGGAGTGGCGGCCCCGGTCATAATCTCTTCCATAACTATCTCCATCTCACTTTCCGTCAAGGAGTGGTGCTCGACAATTTTACCTATCGCTTCTTTTATATTCATTTAAAATCTCCATTATCAATTCAAAAGTCAAGTCCCAGCGGAGAGCGACAAGCTTTGCTTCGCTCTCATGAACGGGGTCAAAGCATGACAAATGGCGGGTTAAACTTCTGTTTTTAACAAATATTTCGGCCGCCAAGTGTCAAGCAATGACCCCAATCGAGATAATTACCAGCCTTTGGCTGCTAACTCAAGAGCCCGGCGCATGGCTGAGGCTTTATTGATGGTCTCCTGATACTCCATTTCGGGAATGGAATCGGCAACAATGCCGGCGCCTGCCTGAAAATGGACTAAATCATCTTTGACGGTTACCGTACGAATCGTAATCGCAAAATCCATATCCCCGGAAAAACCAAAATAACCGACCGCCCCGGCATAAGGACCGCGCCGGGTCGGTTCGAGCTCATCGATCACTTCAAGGGCTCGAACTTTAGGCGCACCACTCACCGTCCCGGCCGGATAACAAGCCCTGAAAGTATCAAACATATCGAGCCCGGGGCGCAACTCCCCTTCAACATGAGAGACAATATGCATAACGTGCGAATAGCGTTCAACCTTCATCAACTCCTCAACCAGAACTTTACCATAAGCTGAAACTCGACCAATATCGTTGCGCCCGAGATCGACCAGCATAATATGTTCGGCCACCTCTTTGGGATCGGCCAGCAACTCTTCCGCCAAGCTCTGATCGGTGGCCGCATCGGCGCCTCGCGGCCGAGTCCCGGCGATTGGTCGAACCGCGACTCGGGAGCCGTTTTTTTTAACCAAGAGCTCCGGTGACGAGCCGATCAGACGCTCTCCTTTGAAATTAAAATGAAATAGGTATGGCGAAGGATTTATCAAACGCAAAGCCCGATAGATGGCCCCCGGATCGAGCGCCTGCAGGCATTGAAAGCGCTGTGCCAGAACTACCTGAATCAGATCTCCGGCTTCAACATAATCAACCGCCCGTTCAACCATCGTCAAAAACTCGGCCTTACTCATATTGGAAGTAAAAGTCAAAGGCCCGGTCACCGGGGTCGGGGCGACCCAGGCTAGCGGCTGACGAATACGTTTGACGACCTCTTCAAGATCAGCCAAAGCATCTCGATAGAGAGAGGCCAGATTTTGACGCTCTAGACCACCATCCTCAACCGCGACCAACCGCACCAGGGAGAGGGAGTGTCGCAGGTTATCATGAACCAAAAGAATCTCGGGAACCATAAACCAGGCGTCAGCGCCATCGACGTCACAATCAACGGTATGAGGAATTTTCTCAAAAGCTTTGACCGTCTCAAAGGAGAAGAAACCAACTGCGCCACCATAAAAATCAGGCAAACCAGAGACCGGTGCGGGCTCCATAAGTTTCATGATCCGAGCTATCTCCGGTAAAGGATCTGCAGTTTTGATCAACTCTTTTTGCTCCCCCCGGGTAATCTCAATCTCTTGGTGGCGCTGACAAAAAAGGAGCGCTGGGCGATAGCCAATAAGGCTATAACGCCCCCAACGTTCACCACCTTCAAGACTTTCGAGAAGAAAGGAGAACTCCTCTTCGGCTGCAAGTTTGTGATAGAGGGTCAGCGGCGTATCGAGATCGGCAACAATCTCACGGCAGATTGGCACGTAGCTATAGTCATGCGCGAAACGTTCAAACTCGTCAAATGCCGGAAATATCTTCTCTTTCATAAAAAACCTACCAGATTAGAACAATCTCAAATCAGTGTTGTCCGGTTAAAAAATTGCATTGATAAAAGTCTAGGGATATCGGGTTGTTTTCTGGAACGTCTCACAAAATTTTGTGTAAGAAGTGGAAGAAAATCACCCGATATCCCGGGTAGCAATTACCGAACCGGACAGTAATCAATAAAAAAAGGGCTGTGGCAAAGCATTCAAGCTCTTCCACAGCCCTTTTACAGGAGATAACGGTCAGTCATTTTAGCTTATGCTTTAACCAAGCCGTTGTGGAGGTTGCCCGAACATATTCAGCTCGCCTGGCCACCACCAACCCCAAAAGTTATCGCAAAAGATCATATTCATAATCAGCCCCTTAGCCTATCAACACCTTTTATGTCAAGTTATTTTCAAAAAATCGTCCTCTGAATCATCAAGTTTGATGCATTCGTAAAAAGTCGTGGGATGGCTAAGTAAAAATTTCGATAGACAAGATGTTGTGCTTTTCCAGGCGCGAGACTATACATGCAGTATGTCGAGTGCCTGGAAAAGCTCAACAACGCAGGATATCGGAACTTCTAAGTAACTAATTGTAAGAGATTGAAATCATTAAACTAATATTTTACGGTTGCGGCACCATTTCATAGCCTAAGCTCTTCGCTTTTTTA
>DAOWIX010000002.1 GCA_030640695.1 Deltaproteobacteria bacterium
GCCGAGGCCCTGGCCAACGGTCGGCCGGTAGCCCTCGCTTTTATAGATATGAAGATGCCGGGCCTTAATGGGGCTGAAACCGCCCGCGCTATCTGGCAACTCGATTCCCGGCTCAAAGCGGTTTTTGTGACCGCTTACAGTGAGGCAACCCCGCGCGAAATTATTGAGATTACCGGGCGTCGGGATCATTTTTACCTGCGTAAACCTTTTAACGGTGAAGTGATTCGTCAGTTTGCTCTCTCTCTGACCGATCAGTGGCAGCTCGAGCGCGAACGTGAAGAGTTGGATGACGAGTTGAGACGTAAAAACCTAGAGCTTGCAGAACTCAATGCGACCCTTGAAGAGCAGGTCAAGGTCCAGTCGGCCATGCTTTTCCAATCGGAAAAGATGGCTTCAATTGGGATTCTTGCGGCCGGAGTTGCCCATGAGATCAATAATCCTATCGCGTTTGTGCGCAGTAATCTCGAAACTTTTGCTGATTATAGCTCTGGTTTTAAAAAACTTCTTCAAGGTTATCAGGAGATGGCTGCAGTCGTGGTCGCCGGCAATCTTGATGAAGCCGGTAGGTGTATAGAGGCACTTAGGGAGCAGGAGGAGCTGGAACAGACCGACTTTGCGCTTGCTGATCTTACTGAGATGATTACCGAAAGCCTCGAAGGGACGGCCAAGATCAGTAATATTATCAAGGATCTGCGCTATATCTCACGCGATGACCATGAGGTTATTAGTTATGTCAATGTTAACAAATCACTTGATGCGGTTTTGACCCTTATCGAGCATAAGCTGGATGGTCGGATTGCACTTGATAAGCACTACGCTAAGATCCCTGAAATTGCCTGTTACCCACAACAGCTGAGCCAGGTTTTTATGCAGATTATGCTTAATGCGATCCAAGCTATTAAGTTTTCTGGAACCATTACGATTAAGACCCGGGAGCTCATTGAGGGGCGCCGCCGCAGTGATAACCGGGTTGTTGTTACGATTACTGATGATGGTTGCGGGATTGGCGAAGATGATATGAAAAAAGTTTTTGACCCCTTCTTTACAACCCAGGAGGTTGGCTCTGGAACCGGCCTCGGGATGAGCATCAGTCACGATATTGTCAAGGCCCATCAGGGCGTTATTCAGGTCGCCAGTGAGATTGGGGTTGGCACCACTTTTACGGTGCAACTGCCGGTTGATATCAGAGGGCGTTCCTGATTAGGCCAGAGGTTTTTTGTGCGCGAAACGTTTTCATGCCCTAACTGTAACCATCAAACAACCCGCTATCGTAATCCGGTTCCAACCGTGGATATTCTGATCTTCTATGCGGCTGGGATTGTCCTGATTGAACGTCTCAATCCGCCGCCGGGTTGGGCCTTGCCGGGTGGCTTTGTCGATTATGGTGAAAGCCTGGAGGCCGCCGCCGTTCGTGAAGCCCGTGAGGAGACCGGCCTTGAAGTTGAATTGACCGGTCAATTCCATACCTATTCAGATCTTCAGCGTGATCCTCGACAGCATACTATTTCAACTATCTTTACAGGTATTGGTAGGGGCAAATTGCAAGCCGGTGACGATGCCGGCAAAGCCGCCGTCTACCGCCAAGATAACCTGCCGGAAAATATCGCCTTTGATCATCGCCAGATTCTTAAGGATTACTTTGCATCACTTTAATGCCTGCTTTTGCCTTTCTTTGCGTCTTGGCGTAATGAGCGCTGGAAAAACAAAAATTTTGCGTAAGAAGTGGAAGAAAATTACCCGATATCCCGGGTTGCAATTACATAACTGGACAGTGCTGGAGTAAAGTTGAACCATAAAATTAAAATATGATGCGTAAATTAATTATTCTCAGTTTTCTTGTCTCATTACTCTTTCCTCTTATCTGTTTTTTTCAATATTCGGTGCTGGCAGCCGAGCTTGAAAAAGATCAATCCTTCACCCTTTGCACGGCTCGGGCGGCGCTGCAGACGACGGTTTTGCGCGGCTATACCAGGGCTCGTTGGCAGCGGTTTTTGACTTGTGAAGAGTCGGGGCGCTGCCTTGAGGTTCGGGCCGAGATGGGCGATCTGATTGCCGCAGACGGCATTTTTGCCCAGCTTGATACAACCTTTATCGACCTTGAGCTGGAAGCCAACCGGGCGGTAAGTGCGCGTCTTGAAAACCAGATGGTCTATTGGCAGCGCGAGGTTGAGCGTTATCGGAAGTTAAGCGGTCAGAAAGCGGTTTCTGAAACGAGGGTTCAAGAACTTGAACTAAAGTACGATCAGGCGCGACTTGGTTTGGTCGAATTAAAGGTTAAAGCGGCACTCCTTAAAGAGCGCCGTCAGCGCTGTGCCATAAAAGCTCCGGCCCGATGGCATCTTTTAGAGCGTAAAATTGAACCCGGTGAGTGGCTGACGAGAGGGCGGATTGTTGGTCTGGTTGGCGATTACCGGACTCTGCTGGTGCCTTTCTCGCTGACTATGGCGCAGTATGAGTGGTTGAAGAAAGAGAGTGGCGGGGACTCGCTTTTCCTCATGCTGACGGCTGAAAATGAATCGATAAAAGTTCCGACACGTTTGCTGCACATCTCTCCGGCTTTTGATCCAAAGACCAGAAAGATTACGGTTGAGCTTGAAATCAGTGGCGGTCTGCCCGAGATGCGGGGTGGTCTAGCTCTGGAGCTCGTCATCGCTTTGCCGGAAGCTGGCGGCGTCATCGAAGTTCCAGTAACGGCAGTAATTGAGCGTTACGGTGCTTTCTGGATGGTGCGGGAAAATGGGGCAGAGGTCAAGGTCATCAAACTCGGCCAGGCCGGTTCTGATTATTTACGAGTTACTGGTGATAAAGTAAAGGCCGGTGATCGTTTCCGTTGTCGTTAGGGTTGGATTTAAACGAGACTTTTTTATTTCTCTATGCGCAGATTCATTGAATTTTTTCTCAATCAGAAGGTGTTGGTTAACCTTCTTTTTCTCCTGTTGATGGTGGTTGGCAGTGTTGCTCTTTTAGAACTGCCGGTCGAGCGTTATCCCAATGTCAATATGGGTAAGGTGATGATCACCACCTTTTTGCCGGGGGCTTCACCTCAAGATGTAGAAGCTCTGGTGACCCGTGAAATTGAGGACTCCCTGGATGATCTTGAGGAGGTTGAGTTTATTAAATCAACCTCCTATCGGGGACGTTCGAGCCTGATTGTTAAATTTATCGACGATACCGACTATGACGAGCTCTATAAGGAGTTGCGCCTGAAGGTTCTGGGGGCTATGCCAAATCTGCCGCCGGGCATTGAGCCGCCGTTATTTAAAAAAGTAGATGTCAGCTACTGGCTGCCGGTGGTCACCGTTAATTTGGTCGGAAATCGTGACAATCACACACTCTCCCTGATGGCCGAGGAGATGAAACTTTTTTTAAAACGCATTGCCGGGGTCAAAAATGTCGAGATTACCGGTGAATTTGTGCGTGAGTTTCATCTTTTTATCGATCCGCTACGACTTGAAATTCTGGGATTGACCTATGAGGATGTTGCAGCGGCCTTGAAAGGAGCCAATCTCTCGCTTCCGGCTGGAGATTATGAAAATGAAGCTGGTGAGTTTGTGGTGGTCGTTGATGAACTCTTTCGCAGTCGGGCCGATATTGCGGCGACTATTATCCGCCGTGACGGGGACGGCGCTTTTGTAACTGTTGGCGAAGTTATGAGCGCGGCCGGTTTAGCCTATCGCGACCCTCTCTATCTATCATCGGTTAACGGTCGGGAGAGTGTCGGTCTTAAAGTTGTAAAAAATGATCAGGGCAGCGCTTTAAAGATTGTGGCCGAGATCGAAAAAATTGTTGAGCGCTTTGCGAAACGTCTGGAGCGGGAAGGGGTTGAGGTGGTTCTGACCCAGGATCAACGTATTCATCTTGATGATTCGATTACCACCTTGGGCTTCAATCTGGTTTGTGGGATAATTTTGGTGACCTTAAGCGTCTGGCTGTTTATGGGGTGGCGCAATGCTCTTTTGACAACCGTTGGTATTCCTTTCTCCTTTCTCTGTACGATGATCATCATGTACGTTACCGGCAACTCGCTAAATGAGATCACCCTTTTTGCTTTTGTTCTGGTCAGCGGGATTATTGTTGATGATGCGATTGTTGTTTTAGAAAATATCTATCGTCACTTACAAGAGGGCGAGCCTTTGTCTCTGGCCGTGCTCAATGGTGCTGCCGAAGTCGCCTGGCCGGTGGTGGCGGCGACTTCAACGACTGTAGCCGCCTTTTTACCGATGTTGATCATGTCGGGTTCTACCGGCGAGTTCTTCGCCTATATCCCGAAGGCTGTAAGTTTTGCGATTGTGGCCTCCCTTTTTGAGTGCCTGGTGATCCTGCCGGGCCATTTTCTTGACTGGCCGGGAGCTCAGAAATTGACCTCTTCAAGTTATGTCGGCGGTGGGCGTGAACGTCTGGTGATGACTTTTCTCAGGCGTTTTAATGAACAGATTGTCGATTTGACCCTACGCTTTCGGCGCTCGACATTGTTTGGAGTGAGTGCCTTGTTTGTTGCGGCGCTGACAATTCTCTACCTCTCAATTACCGGAATTGTGCCGCTTATCAAGGTTAAATTCTTTCCCGATGATTACTCCCTCTACTATGTCGAGTTTCAAGGGCCCCCGGCAACCCCGCTCAATGAGACCGTAAAACAGCTTGAGGCCGGTAGCCGGGTGCTTCTTGCCGGAGGGCCGGGCGAGTTGCGTTCAGTAACGGCCCAGGCTGGTTTCTACATCAATGAGGATTACCAGCCGGTCTGGGGCAATAATGTTGGTCACCTCGCGGTCACCTTGCCGGCCCGGCGTCTCCAGGATTTTCCTGATAACCCCGATAACGACCCGATGCTTTTTCTCGATCATGTTCGTCATAAGGTTGCTCATTTAGGGGGAGCGGGCTGGAAATTACGGGTACGAGCCGAAAAGGACGGGCCTCCGGCTGGTAAAGATCTCAGTGTTCGGGTCGTTGGTGCCGATGAAAAATCGGTTCAGCGTCTGGCTGCCGTGCTTGACGATTTTTTGCGGCGAGATCAGCGTCTGGGCCAGGCTCTAACCGATTTCAGCAGCAATCAGGGGGAGCCCGGCCGCATCTACAGGCTTAAAGTTGATCAAAAAAAGGCGGCGGAATATAATCTTAACCGGGCGCAGGTCGCATACCTTGCCGGGGCTGTGCTTGATGGTCGTTATGTGGGAAAATTCAGAGCTTTAGATGAAGATCTTGATCTTAAACTGAAAATTGATCCGGCCTATCTGAAACAGCCCGCTGATGCCCTGAAACTGCCGGTTTTAGAGGGGCCCGGCGGCGGTCTCAGGTTGGGTGATTTGGTTAAGGTCTCATCTTATCTGGAACCCGGGTATCTTAATCGTTACAACTCTAATCGGGCCGTTACTTTGACCGCCAATCTCAAAAATGATACCCGGCTTTCAGTACCGGCCGTGGTTCAGATCATTAAAGGTTATTATCAGACCATCGCCTCCAACTACCCTGGGGCCGAGGTCGATTTTGCCGGAGAGTTTGCCAGTACCAAGCGCTCTTACACCTCCCTGGCTTACGCCTTTATTATCGCGATTCTGGCAATCTATATGATTTTAGCCCTCCAGTTTCAATCCTACCTGCAGCCCTTTATCATTCTTTCAGCTGTTGGTTTTGCTCTGATCGGAGTCGTTTTCGGTAAATTTCTGACTCAGGGACTCTTTACCGTCAACAGCTTTATCGCCGTCGTCGGGGTTACCGGGGTTGTCGTTAATGACTCCCTGGTCTTAATCGATTTTATCAATCGCGCCTATCAGCGTACAGGCGACCGCCGGGCCGCGATCCGCGAAGGCATCCGCATTCGCTTAAGACCGATTCTTTTGACCACGTTGACGACCAGCCTGGGACTTTTGCCGATGGCTGTCGGTTTCCCCTACTATTCGCTGGTCTGGGGAACCATGGCTTCAACCTTTGTCACCGGTCTCTGCACAGCGACTTTTCTCACCCTCTTTATCGTGCCTTTAGAGTGGGATCTGCTGATGGCCTTAAAGGAGAGGCGGAAAGGGGCTTAGAACTAAAATTGGTAAAAAGTTAAGAGTTCTGTTATGATGCTGTTATTGCGCGTTTATTTTGAAGGAGGTGGGTATGAAAAGCCGGTTTTTTGACTCTCTCTTTACGGCGCTTATTTTTCTTCTGCTGGCTTTGGCTTCGTTTCCAGTAGCCGCTGCCGAAAATCTTACCGAGAGTTCCCGGGATGTCTTTATCGGGGTGCTGGCCAAGCGTGGTGCCGCGATCTGTATGCAGCGTTGGCAGCCGCTGGCTGACTATCTTGGTGAACAGATTGGTGAAAAACGTTTTCATATCGTGGCCCTTCCCTTTGACCAGATTGAGGCTGCGGTTGCCGAAGAGCGGGTTGACTTTATCCTTGCCAACCCTTCGATCTATATCAATCTTGAAGTTAAGTATAAAGTTTCCCGCATCCTGACCCTGATTCAGAAACAAGACGGGCATTTCAGTACCGAATTTGGTGGAGTTTTGTTCCACTTGGCCGAGCGTGACTACATTAATGATTTCAAGGCTGTTAGAGGTCGGAGTTTGGCGGCCGTCAGTCCAACCTCTTTTGGCGGTTGGCAAACTCAGCTATTTGAGTTGCGAGAAAAGGGTTTGGTGCTGGAACGTGACTTGTCGGGTCTGACTTTTGCCGGATCGCATGATGATGTTGTCTACAACGTGCTGGCCGGTCAAGTTGATTTTGGCTGCGTGCGCACCGGGACTTTGGAGAGAATGAGTCATGAAGGGTTGATTGATATCGAAAAGCTGGCGGTTGTTCATGATCATGGCGGAGATCGGGTTCATCTTCCTTTTGTCCATTCAACTAGGGCCTATCCCGAATGGCCGCTGGCCAAGTTGGCCCATACCAATAAATATCTAGCAAACCGGATGGCGATGACTCTGCTCCGCCTGACCCCGATCGATGCGGCCGCCGTCAAGTCTCGGATCGGTGGTTGGAACACACCCTTAAGCTATAGGCCGGTACACAAGCTTTTGCAGGTCTTGAAGCTCGCACCCTATGAGCATTTGGGAAAAGTCAGTCTGGTTCAGATCTGGTGGCAGTATTACCATTTTATTTTGGCCTTGATTATATTGGGTCTGCTGGTTGTTGGTGCAATTATCAACCTGACTCTGGTGAACCGTCGAGTGAGAGCTCTGCAAGAGGGGCAAAAGAAGACTATTGATGATCTTCATATTGCCGAAGAGAAAGAAAAATCCCGTAATTATATGGCCCAGGAACTCTTGGACGCAATTCCGATGCCGGTCTTCTATCTTGATCGTCAGGGTGACTATCGGGGTTGTAATCAGGCCTTTGAAAAGTTTTCCGGTTTTAAGAAAAAGGTGCTGCGTGGTAAGTCGGGGGCCGAATTCCCGGTCGCTGGTGATTTATGTGTCACTTGCAAAGATGACCGTCAGCTCTTTCTCAAAGGCGGGGTTCAGACGCGTGAGGTGGTAGTTGAGGATAAGGGCGGGGCCCAGAAATTTCTTGAACTCAGGGTCAGTGTCTATAGAGAACGCGATCGCCGACCGGCTGGCTTGATTGGTGTGATCAATGATCTTACCAGCCACAAGTTCATGGCTCAGCGCATGGCCCAGCTTGGGGCCGTTATCGAGCAGGCGAGCGAAAGTATTGTGGTCACCGATCTTGACGGAAAAATCCAGTATGTCAATCCGGCCTTCGAAAGAGTGACCGGTTATATGGTTTCGGAGGCGATTGGTAAAAAAAATTCTATTTTGAAGAGCGGTCGTCATGATGAGACCTTTTACCAGGAACTTTGGGAAGCGATCGGGAGAGGACAGACCTGGCGCGGTACTTTTGTTAATAAACGTAAAGATGGTACCTTCTTTGATGAAGAGGCGACTATTTTTCCGATTCGTAATGATCGCGATGAGATAATTTCACTGGCTGCGGTTAAAAGAGATATCTCCAATGAGAAAGCGATGCAGGTTCAACTGCGGACCTCACAGCGCCTCGAAGCGGTCGGCCAACTCGCCGCCGGGGTGGCTCATGAGCTCAACACCCCGATCGGTTTTGTGTCCAGTAATTTCGAGAGTATTACCGGTTATATCAAAAATTTTGTCGAACTTCTTGAACTCTATCGCGAAACCCTTGCCGAACTCGCCAGTCAACTGCCGGAGAGCGGGCCTCAAGCTCTGGCTAAGACCACAGAGTTAGAGGAAGATCTCCAGATCGAGTTTATCCTCGAAGATCTTGAGGATCTTTTTAGTGAATCAAAAGATGGGTTTGAACGGATCACCTCGATTGTTACCAAGCTGCGGGAGTTCTCCCGGATCGACCAGATGGACTCTAAGGAGAGTTTTAACTTTAATCGGGCGATCGAGACCACGATTGTGGTGGCTCGTAACGAGTATAAGTACAGCGCTGAAATAGAACTCGAGTTGGAGCCGCAGCTACCCGATGTTATGGCCAGCGGCGGTGAGATCAATCAAGTTATTTTAAATCTGATTATTAACGCGGCCCAGGCGATCAAGGAGCAGGAGCTTAAGGCTCTAGGACACATTAAAATTACGACCGATTATGATGAAAAGTGGGTGCGTTGTCAGATTGCTGATGATGGCCCCGGCATCAAGACGGAGAACCTCGAGCGTATCTTTGACCCCTTCTTTACGACCAAACCGGTCGGCAAAGGGACTGGTCTGGGTCTCAATATTTCGTATGATATTATTACCAATAAACACAATGGGAGCTTGACGGTGGAGTCGGATATCGGCCAGGGCACAACTTTTATAATTAACCTGCCGCGCTTGAATGTAAATCTTAAGAAAGAAGAGAAGCATCTATGACAGAGCCCAAAGGTATCCTTTTTGTTGACGATGAGAAGAGTGTCCTGCGCTCCTTGCGCCGGGCCTTTATCAAGAGCGGTCACAAACTCTATTTTGCTGACTCCGGTGAACTTGCTCTCAAGATCCTGGCCGCCGGCAAGGGCGAGATCAACATGGTTTTAAGCGATATGCGGATGCCGGGCATGGATGGTTATACTTTTCTGAAAGAGGTTAAGGAAAAATTTCCCCAGGTTATTCGCCTGATCTTAAGCGGTTTTGTCGAGGAAAGCTATGTTTATAAGGCTTTAATTGACGGTTCGGCCAAAACCTATCTCGCCAAACCCTGGAGTACCCGTGAACTTATTGATCTGGTCAATGGTCTGATCGAGATTGAAGAGAAACTTAAAGATAAGAACCTTTTGGCGGTGA
>DAOWIX010000149.1 GCA_030640695.1 Deltaproteobacteria bacterium
GACCACCTCCGGTTACAAGATGCAGCGCCGTATCGATGCTGTCCAGGAGGCTTGCGTTTTTGTCATTGAACAAACCCGAGGCAAAATCAACTGGGCCTTCAACCATTTCAGCAGCAACCAGCTCTCTAACTGGGAGCCGAGTGTTAATCCGACCACCAATGATGATGCGAGCCGCATGAATCTGGTCAACAAACTGGCAAACGCCGAACCGGAACCGGACTCCCCATCACCGATCGGCGGAGCTCTGCAGGAGACCTGGAATCATTTTGAGAAAAAATCCCATCTCTTACGCTCTGAATGCTCCCATAACTACTGCATTACGCTAACCGATGGTTTTCCTTCCGGAGACACTGACTGGTCATTAATAGATACACCGGCCACCACGTTTACTGATATTGACGGCGACGGCTGGGTTTCAGATCCTTACCAGCCACCAATGGTGGGCAACTACACTGATGATGTCGCCCATTTTCTCTACACCCACAGTTTCCGCGACCATAGCGAACTTGTAGACCCGGAAACTTCTTATGACAATATCGTCTGCCATATGCTCAGTTTTGTTCAGGGTATGCCGCTTCTCGAAGATGCAGCGGCATCATCTGGCGGAATTTACTTGGCAGCCTTCAACAAAGAGCAACTGATCAACGCCTTCTACTCCCTGGCTCTTTTAATCATCAAAAGCACCTCCTATGTCGCCCCGGTTATCTCGGTTGACACCTCCAATAAAACCCAGAGCGGCGACCAGCTCTATATGGCTTTTTTCAAGCCCACCGAAGAGCGCTGGAGCGGCAACCTCAAGAAATACACCCTGCAATACAAACTAAAAAGCAACTGCCCGGATCGTACAATCAGGGAGTGGGTGGTCATGGATCAAAACGGCCTCGATGCGGTTGATTGCGAGGGCACCTTTCTCGAAACTTCAGTCTCATACTGGAGCAATGCCAGTGACGGCGGCGAGGTTGAAGCCGGAGGCGTCGGCTCCGTCCTGAAAACTGCGATTGAGAATTGTTCTCTCAGCACACCCTACACGTGTCGTAGCATTTACGTCCTCTATAATGATGGCACCAAGACTCAGTTTCTTCCTGGAAACTTCAGCAACACCGACCTTGGCGTTGTCGATGATGCGGAAAGATATAAGGTCTTCAACTACGTCTACGGTTACACTTATGATGAGGACGGGATCGTCGGACAGCACTACCCCCTGGCCCGCCGCGACTGGCCTTTAGGCAGTTTCATCCATTCAACTCCAGCGGTCATTATCTACGAGGCCGCCGCAACCCCAAAAACCTTCCTGGCGATTGGCGGTAATGACGGCATGATGCATATTTTCGATGATGACGACGGCAGCGAAAAAATTGCCTTCATTCCTGAAAATCAACTCTTAAAATTAAAAGATTTGAACCCGGATAGTACTGTTGAAAGCCCACTATTTTATATCGACGGCCCCAACTCTTACCACTACACGTTCGATGCCAACGGAAAGATTGTGCCCGAACAGCTTATTTTCTGTCAGCGCCGCGGCGGTCGGGCCTACTATTCGATCAATATCACCAACTCTGATCCCGCCTTATGGACAAAAAAATGGTATATTGACAACAATGTCAGCGGCTTTAGTGAGCTCGGCCAGAGCTGGTCAAAAATGGAGCTGACAAACCTTAAAACCGCCGCCAGCACCTACAAAAAGGTCGGTGTCTTCGGGGGTGGCTATGACATCGAAGAGGATGATGACCCGGCCGGCACCGACACCATGGGTCGGGGAGTTTTTGTCATTGATATCGCGGAAGCGGAAACCAGTGCAAATTTCCTTCTCAAGAGCTACACCTACTCGGCGACCGCTGGGATTCCCGCTAACGATATGGAATTTGCCATCCCCGCTTCCCCTCTGCTGGTACCTGATATCAACGGCAACCTTGACGATATCTATATCTCCGATCTGGGTGGGCAGATATGGCATTTTGACTACAACAACACAACCTATGCCTGGAACAGCAACCCAAGACTGGTATTTAAAGCCAACCCGGGATCAAATGATGACAGCGGCGAGACCGGCGGCAGCTTTGCAATCCCAGCCGACGATGGACGAAAAATGTTTTACCCCCCAACCGGAACCTATCTCGGCGACTGTGACTATGTTGATTCAAGTGGAGACAGTCGTGACTCCAAAACCATAATGCTGACGGTCGGCACCGGAGACCGGGAAAAACCGATGGGAACCAACATTCACGACCGTATCTACACAATTGTCGATGTACCGCCACCAGTTGGCCAGACCGAACTTAACGAAACCAACCTTCTTAATGTTACCCAAGACGAGCTCGACGTCGATTCAACCCTGACAACCGCCGAACGAGAAGCCTTATACGACACCTTGGCCGAAACTTATGGTTGGTATATAAAACTTGATGAAATTGTTGACAGCTACAGCCATGCTGGAGAAAAGATTCTCTCACAGCCGGTTATCTTTTTCGGCATCGCCTACATCACCAGTTTTACACCGGTTGCCAGCGACCCCTGTTACCCACATGGCGAAGCCAAAATCTACGGCTTAAACTATTGCGACGGCACCGCCGGCCTAAATTACTATAAAGGTAATGACGTTGTTTCCGGCGATGATTACACCAAGAAATATGACTACCGAGACCGTTACCGGACAATTGGCGAAGCCATTCCATCATCGCCTGAAATCATTATCCGTGAAGGCGTCGTTGCAGCTTTTGTAAGTGTTGGTGGAGGTCTGCCGGGGATCGGCGAAGAGGGCTCATCGCGAATCCCGCAACCAAAGCTGGCCATCGATATGATTAACTGGCGCAGCCTGCTGGGCGACTGAAAAAGGAGTAAAAAATGAAAAGATTCTGCTGTGCACTATTACTGTTAATTAATATCTTTATCCTGCCTCCGATTTTACCGGCTGCAATGCTGGCACCCAACATGTCAACGTTTAACGGCACGTTGAAAAAAATTACGGAGACCGCAGGGCACTATAAAATCAAGATTGGTGATAAAGATTTCCAGATCGCAAAAGATAATCGTAACCTCATGAAAAATGCCAAATTGATGGTAGGCAAAAAAGTCACGGTCAACTATCTGGTTAAGGGCCATAAAATACAATCACTAAATTACTTTAAAGCTGCAACCCCTAAGTAACAGGTTTAAATGGACCCTAAAATATTCTTCACCGTTTTCATCACCGTCTTTCTGGCCGAACTCGGTGACAAAACCCAGCTTGCCACCATGCTCTTTGCCACTGACCGGGACAACAGCAAACTGACCATATTTATGGCGGCCTCCCTGGCCCTGGTCGCAGCCACTGCGATCGGGGTTCTGGCTGGCCACCTGCTCTCCCAATTTATCAGCGAAAAGACATTGCAAATCGCCGCCGGTATCGGTTTTTTACTGATCGGCGGCTTTTTATTGTTGAAAGCTTTGGGATAGCCCACGTAAGAATTTGCGGGTTAGCTGAATAGTTACAGAAATCTTTACTTTATAAACTTAGTTTGTTAAACTAACAAATACTGATGCATTCGTAAAAAGTTTCGGTATGGCTAGTTTAGTAAGGTGGGAAACATGATTGTCGTAAATATCCATGA
>DAOWIX010000171.1 GCA_030640695.1 Deltaproteobacteria bacterium
CCCAGTTGAAAGAGCGCTTCTCTTATGAGGGCTCGGTATTGCGTTGTGTCGGAGCGCGGGATCGGGTCGATATCAGTGAAGTGATCGATGGCTTGACCAGCTTTCTTAAATCGGAGAGCGAGATTTTATGTGATAGTGTATTGATCTCCCAGCAACGTCATTATGACCTTCTTGGTAAAGTTTGCGAAGATCTCGGTCGGGCTCTAGACCTTACCACAGATAGCGAACCCTTGCTCGATATGCTCGCCGAAGAGTTGCATCAAGCCCGTTTTCATCTTCTTGAGATCACCGGCCAAGAACAAGAGGCCTCAGAAGGGCTTCTCGATATTGTATTTTCACAATTTTGTGTTGGTAAATAAATCTTCGAGATGCTCAGGGTACCACGATGCGGGGACATGCCTCTGAGGCAGGGCGCAAGCCCGAGCCGATCTGAGCCGTGTCCCCTTGCGAAGCAGGGCGAAGCGATGTTGACGCTATCCGCTTTAACTTAACTGCAACTCAACCGAGACATTATGTGGCAAAATGAACTTATAGCCGGAGCCCGATTACTGGGGCTCGAACTGACAACTCGACAAGTTGTGCAGTTTGCTGTTTATCTCGCAGAGTTAAAACGTTGGAACAAGACTTATAGTTTGACCACGATCACGGAACCCTTAGAAGTGGTGAACAAACATTTTCTTGATTCTTTAAATTATCTTACTCCTCTTGGGGGCGCTCAAGAGATTCTCGATCTGGGTAGTGGGCCCGGGTTCCCGGGCTTGCCTCTGGCTATTGTCTTGCCGCAGACCAAATTTGTGCTGGTTGATGCGCGTCGAAAAAAAACAATTTTTCTGACCTTTATCACTCAGCAACTGGGTCTGAAAAATGTTGAAATCATCCATTTGCATTTAAGCCACGAAAATGCTAAAACGACGTTCGAACGTTGTTTCCCGGCAATCATATCTCGGGCGGTAACCATTTTGCGTGATGTTGTTCCGGTTGCTTCAAGTTTGTTGGCCCCGGAGGGTCAGCTGATTTTTACCGATGCTCACCCTGATCGTCAAGAGATCGGAGGGGAGCTTGAGAAATGGCCCGACCTCTTTCTTGAGAAGCTTGAAAAAACCAGACTTTCGGGCCGGGCTCCCGAGCTCTATCTCGGAATCATAAGAAAAACTGGGGCAAGATGAAGTCGGCTAAGATAATAACCATTGCCAATCAGAAGGGCGGCGTCGGCAAGACCACGACTGCGGTTAATCTGGCCGCTTCTTTAGCGATAGCGGAACAGAAAACCCTGCTCATCGACTTTGATCCCCAAGCTAACGCTACCAGTGGGGTTGGTTGTGTTGCAACCGAGGGCTGTGATGTCTACCGCTGGCTCCTTGGAGATTGTGAGGCGGCGAATGCGATTGTGTCGACAACTCTAGATTTCTTGTCTCTGCTGCCGGCGACACCGAATCTTATTGGGGCCGAGGTTGAACTTCTCTCCTGTGAAGAGCGCGAATTTTTTTTGGCGCGGCAACTTAATCTTTTGATCTCTGATTACAGTTATATCATTATTGATTGCTCGCCTTCACTTGGTCTTTTGACAATCAACGCTCTGACCGCAGCCACTTCAGTTCTGATCCCTTTACAAAGTGAATATTATGCCCTTGAGGGTTTGGGCCAGCTTTTAAGCACGATTGAACGGGTCAAAAATGGCCTCAATCCCGAACTTGCTCTGGAGGGTATCCTGCTGACCATGGTTGATAGTCGAACGACCCTGGCGCAGCAGGTTGAGGGGGAAGCCCGCACCCACTTTGCCGAGCTCGTCTATGAGACCGTAATCCCGCGTAATGTCCGTTTAAGTGAGTCCCCCAGCCATGGTCTTCCGATTGCCCTCTACGATGTGACCTCAAAAGGGGCGCAAGCTTATTTTTGCCTGGCTGAGGAGTTTTTGGCCCGCCAAAAATAGAGGTTTTTTATGGAAATTCCAGCAAAAAAAGGGGCTTCGCTAAAGCGCGGCCTGGGTCGGGGACTGGGGGCCTTGCTTCCAGATGCACCGGATGCGACCGCCTCGGGAAAAGGGCAGTTGCGGCAATGTAGCATCAGTCAGATCGAGCCTGATGCGAGGCAGCCGCGGCAAAGATTTGTCGACGAGAATCTTGAAGAACTGGCTCAATCGATAAAAGAGCATGGAGTCATTCAACCTCTTTTAGTGAGGCCAGCGGAAAAGGCTGGATATTTCACCCTGATTGCTGGTGAGCGACGCTGGCGGGCGGCTGGCAAAGCCGGATTGACGGAGGTGCCGGTGATTGTCAAGGCACTGGATGATAGTCAGGCGGTTCAGGTCTCCATGATTGAAAATTTGCAACGAGAAGATTTAAATCCACTCGAAGAGGCCCAAGGCTATTTTCGTCTGGCCCAGGAATTTTCCTTGACCCACACCGAGATCGCCAAGCTTTTAGGAAAAAACAGAGCCACAGTCAGTAATATGCTTCGCCTTCTCAATTTACCGGAAAAAGCGCAAAAGTGTCTGGCCGAGGAGCAACTTTTCATGGGCCATGGCCGTGCCCTTTTAGCTCTACCCGAGGGAGACCTCCAAACCCGGGCTCTAAACGAGACTTTAGAGAAAAAACTTTCTGTCCGCGAACTTGAAAAATTGGTTCGAAATTTGAAAAAGGGCGATGTGACAATCGTCGTCTCGGAGGCAGAAACAGCGGATCAGAAAGCAACTTGCGAAATACTTATTCGTGAAGATCTAGCGATCTCCCAACGTCTCCGGAAAACCTTTATTAGCGGTACCCGGATTCGCCGTTTGGCCGGTGGTCGTGGCCGTATCGAACTCGATTTTGCATCAACCGAAGAGTTTGAGAGGTTGTTGGCATTACTGGTTGACAGGTCAGATGGATGATACTTTCATTTTGCTCAAGAGATCTCCGCTGATTTTCATGATCAGGGTAGATTTGGATGGAGTGGAGTCGGAAGGTTAGGGGAGGCGGTCTTAAGATCCTGACGGGCGCGTTCGACGTAAGCGAGAATGCGCTCTCTTTTGCGTCTCTTTTTGCCTTCTAAGGGAGGTACGAGGCCAAAGTTAATGTTCATGGGTTGGAAGTTAGGGCTCTGATCATTGCTGATGTGGCTGCTTAAGGCGCCCAAGGCGGTGGTTTTGGGAAAGCTGAAAAGTTCCTGATTGTTGACCAGAGCGGCAACCTGAAGGCCGACAATAAGGCCCGAGGCGGTTGATTCGGGATAGCCTTCGACCCCGCTGATCTGGCCGGCAAAGAAGATGCGGCTCTCTTGTTGGTGCTGAAAATATTTGTTCAAGATACGCGGAGCATCAATAAAGGTGTTGCGGTGCATGGTTCCGAAACGTAAAATTTCGGCTTTTTCGAGACCTGGAATCAGGTGGATGATTTTTTCCTGCCAGGGAAAGGTCAAACGGGTTTGAAAGCCGACCAAG
This sequence comes from Deltaproteobacteria bacterium, assembly GCA_030640695.1. Taxonomy (GTDB): domain Bacteria; phylum Desulfobacterota; class Anaeroferrophillalia; order Anaeroferrophillales; family Tharpellaceae; genus Tharpella. Next base: position 3,419 of record DAOWIX010000171.1, read on the forward strand.
TTAAACATGGTTTCATCTAAATTCTCACTCCGCAACTGAACCGTGGCATAGGCTTCCCGACCGGTTTTCGGATCTTTCAGACCTTTGGGTTTTAGAGGGCCAAAGGCCAGGGTCAAGGGGCCGCGGGCGACCATCGCTTCGATCGGCATACAGCCTTCAAAAACCTTCTCATCCTCAAAGTTTCGACTTCTGACAAGATCTCCTTCGGCAACTGTTTCAATAAATTTCAGGTATTGGCTCTCATCCATGGGGCAGTTGAGATAGTCTCCCACCTCCCCTGCTTCACCATAACGGTTGGCTCGAAAGGCTTTCTCGTAGTCAATACTGTCGGCCGCGACTATTGGGGCTGTGGCATCGTAAAAATAGAGTCTTTCCCCGACTAGAGGCGCAAGGGCTGCAGTTAAGGCTTCTGAAGTCAAAGGCCCGCTGGCAATTATGACAAGGCCTTCGGTCGGGAGCGAGGTTATCTCCTGGCGGATTAATGTAATCAGGGGGTGGTCTTCAATTTTTTGAGTTATTTCGCGGGCAAAAGCCCCACGATCGACGGCCAGGGCGTTACCGGCTGCGACCCTGGTTTTTTCGGCCGCAGCCATAATGAGCGAGCCATAGTGGCGCATCTCCTCTTTGAGAAGGCCGGCGGCATTGGTCGGGGGTTCGGCCCTGAGTGAGTTGGAGCAGACCAGTTCGGCGAGATCGGGATTGGAATGTGCCGGAGAAAAGCGCTCCGGCTTCATCTCGTAAAGAGTAACCGGAATCTGGCGCTCAGCCAGTTGCCAGGCCGCTTCACAGCCCGCTAACCCGGCTCCAATAATAGTAATTTTAGTCATTGATTAATCATCAAAACATAGTCAGGGCAACTAGGGTCTGCCGAAAATATGCGCTTACATCAAAGTCTTGGTAGAACGGGTCGTTGGCGGCAAACTCATCAAGGGTCAGACAGAGATCGTCCACCGCTTTCTCCTGGTCGATCTCCAATTTGTCAAGATACCAGGAGAGCCGTTCGCCGAGCTGGTAAAGAACCAGAGAGCGCACCGTTTCTTTAGCTTTGTCGGGATGGAGCTGAAAAAAGGCGGTCTGATCATGGATTAGAATACGCCGGGCAATGTGTTGTAGAAGTTCAAGTTTTTCTTCATATGTTGCGTTTGCGGCCGGTGGTTTGAGGAAGTATTTTTTATAGTGTTCGTACTCGCCTTCCCGATCGATAAAGGCAGTAATGTGAACCGCTTCATAGTCGAGAAAACGGCCCTCAAGCTTTTCTGTCTCATAGATAAAAATCGGAACAAGCCTGATCTCTTCATCACCGAAGGAGGCCGGAATTGTTGCCATTCCGCCCTGAGGGTGGACAATGTGGCTACCCTCCTTGAGTTGGGCGGTAATGATCGGCAGGCCGGTCTCCCCTTTTACCCGAATCATGAGTTCAACCGGACTTTTCATGTGTTCTTCGATCAGGGTTTTCAAGGTGCCTAAATTTTCCTGATTTTGAGCACAGGTGTTAAGAAATTTCAAATAAAAATCACGGTTCATAATAACTCTTTCTATAGTGGGCCGATGGCCCACCGTTTATTTAGGTTCTAAAGCTTTAACCAGAGCTCTGATCATCAGGTTATAGGGGGTTTCGATACCCGCCTGGCGGCCATACTCGACAATCTTGCCATTGATAAAATCGACTTCGGTACGACGATTGTTCTCAATATCGACCAGCATCGAGGGTTTGTGGTCGCCAGCATTTTTCATATAGCCGATGGCGTAAGGGTAGTAGTTCCAGCCTAAAGAGATCTCATTGGCGCGGGCCACTTGTACACCCTCTTTGACTAGATTGTCAACTATCTGAAAGACGATAGGATCTCGAATTACTTCAGCCATGGTCAGGCCAGTAGCGGCGCAGACCGGGTTCATGCAGGCATTCATGATCGATTTGCGCCAGACCATATCAACAATCGACTCGGTCCGTTCAGTTGGCAATCCACTTTTAGTTAAAGCCTCGGCAATGCCTATAGCTGCGGCTTTGCCAGCGGGCTCGAGTTCCTGGAGGAGATGGGGCGGGTGGTGAAAAGCGAGATGGACATGGCCGGGCTTGACCAGACCGCAACCGTAGTTGACCACGGCGCGGATAACATTGTCTCGGCCCAGGGTCTCGGCTAAGACCAACTCGGTATCGATGCCGTTTTGCCAGCTGACGACATACATATCTTTGTGGAAAAAGCCTTCGATGGCC
>DAOWIX010000187.1 GCA_030640695.1 Deltaproteobacteria bacterium
AGGCACTAAAGTTGCTGAATTAGCTAAATCACAAAAAGATCCCGTCTCTCGAGCATAATCGGGTATAAAAGGAGTATAACAATGGCTGTAGATTATCAAAAACTGGGATTTGTCAACACCAAAGAGATGTTTGCCAAAGCTTTTGCCGGCGGCTATGCCGTTCCGGCTTACAATTTCAACAACATGGAGCAACTCCAGGCAATAATCAACGGCTGCGGAAAATCCAACTCACCGGTCATCCTCCAGATCTCAAGCGGAGCCCGCAAATATGCCGACCAGACGCTGCTTCGTTATCTCGCCGAAGGGGCTGTAGCCATGGCTCGTAAATCCGGTTACCAGAACCAGATCGCCCTCCACTTAGACCATGGCGATTCTTTGGAACTCTGTATTTCATGCATCGAAAGTGGTTTCTCTTCAGTTATGATTGACGGCTCCCACCTAACTTACGAAGAAAATGTCGCCTTAACCACCAAAGTTGTTGAATACGCGCATCGTTTTGAGGTTTCAGTTGAGGGAGAACTCGGCGTACTGGCCGGGATTGAAGATGATGTCGTCGCCGCCAAATCGATCTACACCGACCCTGATCAGGTCGAAGACTTTGTGCGCCGAACCGGAGTCGACTCACTCGCCATCTCGATCGGCACCTCGCACGGAGCTTATAAGTTCAAGCCTTCCCAGTGCAGCCGCAATGAACAAGGAGTTTTGGTACCCCCGCCACTACGTTTCGATATTCTTACAGAGATTGAACAGCGGATTCCCGGTTTTGCCATTGTCCTCCACGGTTCCAGCTCAGTCCTGCCCGAATATGTTGAGACCATCAACCGACACGGCGGCAAACTTGAAGCCGCCGTCGGAATTCCCGCCGAACAACTCAGACAAGCTGCCAAATCAGCCGTCTGCAAAATCAATATAGATTCAGACGGTCGCTTGGTAATGACCGCCATGATTCGCAAGGTTTTTGCTGAACAACCACAGGAGTTCGATCCCCGCAAATATCTGGGGCCAGCCCGGGATGAGTTAACGAAAATGATTATAGAAAAAAATGAGAGTGTTCTGGGCAGTGCCGGACGGGAGTGAATCAGTGGGCATTGAAAAACTACAAAACTTGTTGGCTGTCCACTAAAAAAAGATGCCGAGAAAACGGCGCAGGAGCGGGGTATCGAGAAGAGCTCGTTCGTTGTGATCATGCAGATCTGAAACCAACCTTTCGATCAAAGAGGGAGAGATCATCCCCTGCTCAACAAAAAATCCCCCCAGCGGCTGCTGTTTTGAACGCTGAAAATAGATCATCGTATCAACTTGAAACTGGCTTAAAAAACCCAAGGCTACGGCTTTTTCTCCAAAACGACTGGGCCCCTGGCGACGAGTTCGAAGTACAGCCTTCACCTCAGCCTCACTTAACCTCCCCCAACGCTGGGAGAGGTCTCCCAGGCGCGGACGCTGACGCCGCTGCCAGAGCAATGCCCGAGCCAGATCGGCATGGGATATCAACCCCCTATAATTGAGATAGAGTCCCAAAGGCAAAGGGCGTTGGGGCAACTGAAAATCGGAAAGAGAAGAATCTTTTTTGCCAGAGAAAGATTGAAAATCTCTCCGCTCCCGTCTCTTTTGAATCCTGCCATCAGGATACTGCCTTACTCTAGACGAACGAAAATCGTTAACCACTCCTCTTTTTTCAGGAAACCACAATCCCCGCGCCCTGTCGCTCAAGAAATCGTTCAAGAGATCATAGGCGGTCGTTACCCGACGAAAGCGTTCGGCCTGACGTTGCAATAAAATAAAACCCGCGCCCGGGAAACGATCTGGGTGAGTCATCTTGGCCCGTGAAAGATAGGCCGAGCGAACCCCATCGAGCTGTAGGTAAGCCAGGAAATCGCGACTCAGCGTCACCTGAGATCCAAAAAGAACTCGACAAGCGTTGAACACCGCTTTTTCCTGAGAAAGAGAAATTAGTTCTGCCATTACCCCTAAAACAATCCCTGTAGAGGACCGCCCTTTACGGCTAAACGTTCAACCCGATCCCGACTCTTGGCATCCTCGATCAACAGGGGAGCGTGATGCACCTTATGCCGCGCATCAATCAACAAAGGTCCGCTGCAACCCCAATGTTTATCGACAACCAGGGCTTTGACACCATAGATGTCAAGGGCTGGATCAGAGCGCGTAAAGGTGATCCAGAGAAAATTATCGAGGGTACGGGCCGCAAATTCACTATCATCAACCACCACCAGCAAAGGCAAGCCCTCTTCTTGATGGTTTTGCGCTAAACCTTGCAACAATCTTTCAATTGCCCTTCGCGTCTGGGAACGGCTCACCTCACGACAACCAGGCCCCTTAACCACAGCAATACCGGGAAGCACCAGGCGCGGCTCGGAAAACCCCTCCGCCAGCCTCCAAACTGAAGGCCACTCTGCAAGCAGATCACGCCTTTTATCACCAACCGCCGCAATCACCACCTTCGACCCTTGATTGAGACCAGATCCCGAATAGTCCAGTGTATCGATCGTCGTTCGGGTCTGAAAATGAAGATCCCGACGCCAATCGACCCGTTCCAATAGGTGACGAAAAAAGGCCGGTATATCATTTAGGTCAAGCTGCGGATCATCCTCTTTAGCGGCGATCAGCAGATACTTGGCTAAAGAGAGCTGACCCTGACCTAATATCGCATTAGCCTGGGTCAGAAGCTCTCGAGGCTCCTTGTACTTCTCATAAGGAATATAACGCTCACTACCCAAAGCCAAAAGCAGAGGATGAACCCCGGCCGCATCAACCGCATGGACTCCGGAAACCCCTGGTAGCACCGAAGGGATTAGAGTACCAGTCAGTTCATGAATAAATTCTCCAAAAACCGTGTCTTCCTGAGGCGGGCGGCCAACCGCAGTAAAGGGCCAGATCGCTCCCGGACGATGAAAAACTTTCTCAACCCTGACAACCGGAAAATCGTGAGCCAGACTGTAGTAACCCAAGTGATCCCCGAAAGGGCCTTCAGGCAACAGTTTTTCATCGACAATCGTACCACAGATACAAAAATCGGCCTCCGCCGGAATCGGCAGATAACCCTGAGGCTGTACGACAGTTAATCTCCGACCGCCCAAAAGTCCGGCAAAGGAGAGTTCCGGCATCCCCTCGGGCAGCGGCATAACCGCAGCCACCGCCAGAGACGGAGGGCCGCCGACAATAATATTGACCTTTAATTGAGAACCTTTTTGGCGGGCCGCAGCATGGTGCAACCCGATCCCGCGATGAAGTTGATAGTGGAGACCAACTTCACGATTGGGCTGATATTTACCTCCCGAGAGCTGAACCCGGTACATCCCCAGATTGGAAAAACGCCAACCCGGCTTTTCTGGGTCTTCGGAGTAGACTTGGGGTAAAGTAACAAAGGCACCACCATCATCGGGCCATGATTTCAGTTGCGGCAGACGATTGATACTAGTTTCCCGGGCTCCAACCGAACCGCTTAAAACCCGCCGGGGAAAGAGATGCGCCAGAGCCCGAGGTAGATGCCGCAGACGTGCCGGTTGCCGTCCAACCACCATCGGATTAACTTTCAAATCAGTTAGAAGTTCAATGTCCTGCAACGCATCTCGAAAAATAAAGCGAGCCCGTTCCAGGGTTCCAAAAAGATTGCCGAGCATTGGGAAATGGCAGCCCTTGACCTTAGTAAAGAGCAGGGCCGGCCCTCCCGCCCGATATACACGACGCTGGACGGCCGCGATATCGAGGTTTGGATCAAGCTCACACTCAATCCGCTTGAGCATCTTATGACGCTCAAGATCAGCCACACAGGCGGCAAGGGTTTTATAACCCATTACGATATCACTCTCTTCACAACCTGACTTAAAGCTGCAAACTGAAATGGTTTAGAGCAATTAGCCTTAAAGCCGTAAGCTTTAAAATCGGCCATGACCGGGTCATTGGAATAACCGCTACAAACAACTCCTCGGGCCTCGGGATCAATCTCCAATAGAGAGGCCATGGCATCCTTACCCCCCATGCCACCGGGGATTGTGAGATCCATAATAACCAGGTCATACGGCATCTCCTGTTGCAAAGCTGTCTGATAGCTCTCAAGCATGGCCTGACCATCAACCACACTTTCGACCTCATAACCGAGACCTGTCAAGAGTTCAACACAGACCTCACGAATCACCTCTTCATCATCCATAACCAGAATGCGACCGGAACCACCAACCATATCCATCTCTTCTATTCCTTTTTCGACCGGCCGAAAACCGGTAAAAGAATTGTAAAATAACTGCCTTGACCAAACCGCATGTGATCATAACATATTTTCAATATACTTTCAAAGTCTCTTCCCCACCCAAAACCACCTACTCCACAATTTTAGTTTTACAACCATCTTAGCTTGTGCTATACTTAACAATACAGGTCTAGTATAATATATGCAACAATACTACAGGAGCAGGCTGATGCCCTCTTTCAAGGATAAACGCTACTACTCTCTCGGCAAAAAATTTTTCCCTTCGAGATTAATTATTGTTCTCATCCTCTTTTCGGTATCTATCCTTGTCTGGGTAAAAAGCCCGGCAGAGGCCGCAGAGAAGCACTATGTCGGCTCTGACGTCTGTGCTGAATGCCACGAAAAAGAGTATGAGAATTTTAGCACTTTTTCTAAAAAAGCCCACTCTTTCGATAGTCTTCTAAGACTTAAGAAGGGCCTGACAGAGGCAGAGTTCAAAAGTTGTTTTGAGTGCCACACTACCGGTTATGGCAAACCGGGCGGTTTCAGATCAATAGAAGAGACCCCCGAACTCAGCAATCTGGGTTGTGAATCGTGCCACGGTCCCGGCAGCCTCCATCAAGAAAGCGAGGACCCTGAGGAGATCATAAAGAAAGTCAGCATCGAACACTGTGTTGATTGCCATAATCAGGAAAGAGTTGCGGCATTCGATTTCAAACCTCTAGTCCATGGGGGGGCTCATTGATGAATACCAAACGCAGCCTACAGTTTAAAATAACCT
>DAOWIX010000092.1 GCA_030640695.1 Deltaproteobacteria bacterium
ACCTGTCATTGTTGGTGGTTTCACATCATAAGTGTTAACCAGGCTCTTACAGCCGACAGCTTAAGTCGTAGGTTGAGGTTGGGGGGATTACAGTTATCCCAGAAGTTTGCGAACGGTCTCAGCTAACTCTTCAGCGTATCTTTTGATTTCGTCGTAATTTTCCCCTTCAAGCATGATGCGAAGTTTATTCTCAGTGCCCGAGTAACGAATCAGCAGGCGACCGCGGCCCTCTATCTTTTTTTCGACTTCTGCAATTTGGCGGCATAGAAGCGGAACCTCAGTGACCAGGGTTTTCTTTTTGACCGGGACGTTGAGCAGGATTTGTGGGAAGATCTCCATGACCGAAGCGAGATCAGCCAGGGATCTCTCTTCAGCGACGATGACCGCTAAGACCTGCAGGGCCGAAAGAATTCCGTCACCGGTGGTGTTGTGATCCATGAAGATCAGATGACCCGATTGCTCACCGCCAAAGTTAAAGCCTCCGGCGCGCATTTTCTCAACCACATAGCGATCTCCAACCTGGGAGCGAATCAGGTTGATGTCAGCTCTATTCAATACTTTTTCCAGTCCCATATTACTCATCACTGTAGCTACGACGGTATTTTTTTTGAGACTTTTATGGCGTTGTAAATAGAGGGCGCAGATGGCCATAATCTGATCGCCATCGACCACATTTCCGGCGCCATCGACGAAGATGGCCCGGTCGGCGTCCCCATCGAAGGCGATGCCGATATGGGCCTGCTCATCGAGAACTTTTTGTTGCAGTTTTTCGGGGTAGAGGGAGCCACAGCCGGCATTGATATTTTTGCCATCCGGGCTGATGCCGATCGTAATGACTTCGGCACCAAGCTCGCTGAAAACTGCCGGGGCAACCTTGTAGGCCGCCCCATTGCCACAATCGATAACCAGTTTCATTCCCTCCAGGGTGAGATGATCGGGGAAGGTGTTTTTGAGAAAGACGATATAGCGGCCGTTGGCGTCATCAATGCGAAAGGCTTTGCCGATATCATCAGCGGTCGGGCGCAGTTGATCAATAGTTTGATTAAAGATCAAATCTTCAATGCGGGCCTCTTCATGGTCGGGGAGTTTAAAACCGTCACGCGAAAATATTTTTATACCGTTGTCCTGAAAAGGGTTGTGTGATGCCGAAATGACCATCCCGGCATCGGCTCGCATACTGCGGGTGATAAAGGCAATTCCCGGGGTTGGCATTGGACCGATGAGGAGAACGTCAACTCCCATTGAGCAGATGCCGGAAACCAGCGCACTTTCCAGCATATAGCCCGAGATTCTGGTATCCTTGCCAATGACAATCTTGTGTCGGTGATCTTTATCTTTGCAGATATAGGCTGTGGCTCGGCCGATCTGGAGTGCCGTTTCAGCGGTTATCGGGTCAACGTTAGCAGTTCCCCGAACCCCATCGGTGCCAAATAGTTTTTGCATGATCTTTTACCTGCTTATGAAAGAGGGTATATTTGCGATTAGTTAAATAAAATTCTGCCGACTTTCAGATAGTCGACTATGTGGGGTCAAGGTTCGGTTTTTTTGAAGACGATCTCTACTTCGGTCGGATCTAGTGACAACAGTTTGACCTTTTCCGGCAGTTTTACCTGGATGGGGAAGGTGTAATAACCATTTTCATTGCTCTCCATAAGGGGAGCTAGGTCGATATCTATGCGCGCTTGTTTCCGGATATCATCAATCTGCATTAAGAGCGGACATTCAACGACAAGGTCGACAAAATAGTTGCTGATACCGATTCGTCCGATCTCTTTGTTGCGGTTCTTAAAGTCTATCCTGATCCCTTTGATGACCCTTTGCGCCAGGCTTTCGCCGATCTCTATGGTTGCTGAAATTTTACTGTCAGGATCAATCAGCTTAAGCTCATTAGGCGGAATTAGTAAGGCAATATCAACCTTTGTACTTTCGCGTAGTTGAGTAAGGTCGATGGGTTCAGAGAAGGCGACGTCATGCTTTTTAAGATACTCTTCGGAGGCCCTGAATTCAGCTGTAAGAGGGGTGATTTGTATATCTCTTATCTGAAATCCTTTGGGGAGCTGGCCTTTGGTCGTTATTTTGATCGGCAGTGAAACTTTTACGAAACGATCAAGGTAGATTGTCAGAGTGTCGGGGTCAAGATTTACAACATCAACCCCTAAAGGGAGATCGTTAAAGGTCTCCTGCGCAAGACGAATTACATTTTTACCAGTCACGGCCTTGGCCAGATTAATACTTAATGACGGCGGTTTAGAGGTCAGAGGGCGGAGCAGGGTCTTGGTTCCTTTGACCCGGATATGAATACTTGTTGGTACCTTGGTGATGATCGTCATGTTAGTCGGAATCGAGGTGAATTCGACTGGGACAATTAAGGCTAGTTCAGTTTTGCTCTTGCCAGATACAAAAAACCAGAGCAATCCTGCCAGTAAGATTGAAAGGATTTTGAGGGTCAGGTTTTCAAAAAAGAGTGAGCGTATCTGAACCATGGCTTTTAGTCTTTACTAGTTGCGGAAAATATTTTGTAGAGAGGTCAAGAATCCCGATTTGTTTCGGTTGGGAGAAAATATATTATTTAGAACCCGACTTAAGGATTCAGTGTTCTGTTCTTTGGTTATTTTACCGCCAATCGAAAGCGATATACTGCCGGTCTCCTCGGAGACGATAACTACGACTGCATCAGTGTCTTCAGAGATCCCCATTGCCGCACGATGTCTGGTGCCGTAGACGTTTTCAATCATGGGATCAATGGCCAAAGGGAGAAAGCAGCCGGCGGCAACAATTTTTCCCTCATCAATTATTACTGCACCATCGTGAATTGGAGATGCTGGGTTGAAAATGCTCAACAAAAGAGCATCACTGACCTTAGCATTGATCTCGACGCCACCCTCAACAATGCCGGGGATCTTGTTTTCCCGGGTAAAGACGATTAAGGCACCAATCTTTTTCAAAGACATGGTTGTGCAGGCTTTGATGATCTTGTCAAGCGAGTTGAGTTCATCGGTTGGGTTGATAGTAAAAGAGGTCTTACCAAACTTGGCCAACGCCCGGCGGAATTCGTTCTGGAACAAAACGATGACAATCAGAATACTCGAACTCAAAAAACCGTTGAGAAGCCAGTGTAGAGTGTAAAATCCGAGCAGTAAGGAGAGCTGATAGATTATGAATATCAGAAAAAGGCCCAAAAGAATCTGAAAGGCCCGGGTACCGCGGATAATTAAGAGAACCTGATAGATGAGGATGGCTACGATAATAATATCGATAAAGTCAAGCCAGCGGCTGTTAAGCAGGGTTTCTAAAAATTCAGCCATGATTTATTCGTATCAAGTGTTAGCGTTGAGAGTTGTTGATGGCGTCGATTACGGTAATGGCTTGTTTTGTGGCGGCGACATCATGGACGCGGACAATGTTGGCACCATTGGTTAAGGCCTGAGCAACCGTGGCCAGCGAGGCGAAAAGGCGCTGATCGACGGGGTCGTTTGTGAGTTTGCCGATAAAGGATTTTCGCGAGGTTCCGATCAATAGCGGTAGGCCGAATCCCGTAAAGTCCTTAAGGTGTTTTAAAAGCAAAAGATTATGCTCAAGGGTCTTACCAAAGCCGATACCTGGGTCAATTATAAGTTTTTCACTCTTGACCCCGGCAGCGATCGCAAGCGCTATGCTCTTTTCGAAATAGTGGCATATTTCAGCAAAAAGATCGCTGTAAGCAGGGTCTTTGTGCATATCAATCGGGGTTCCCTGGATATGCATGAGACAGGCGTAAGCCCCTGTCGATGCCGCGACACTGGCCATTTTAGGGTCGAAATTGAAGGCGCTGATGTCATTGATAATGTCTGCCCCGGCGTTTAGGGCCGCTGCTGCAACCTGGCTTTTGTAGGTGTCAATTGAGATCGGGAGATCCGGAAATTCCCGGCGCAGGGCTTCGATTACCGGAATTACCCGATTAAGCTCTTGAGCCTCTTCAACTCGAGCTGCTCCGGGTCGGGTTGATTCACCACCGATGTCAAGAATGTCAGCTCCTTCAGAAACCAGGAGATGAGCTTGAGTAAGGGCCTCTTCAGGTGTGAAGAAGCAGTTGCCGTCAGAAAATGAGTCAGGGGTTACATTAAGGATACCCATGATTAAAGAGTGCTGTTTAAGATCGACATTGATGCCGCGACACTCAAATGGGAGGCCGCTGTTTTTTTCCTGATTGCGGATGGCAGCTTCAAGGCGGTCAGCCATTTGAGCCAGAGAAAAGGGCTGGGCGCGAAGTTTCTGACAGAATTTGCGGAGCTGTTTCCGGGTTGCACTTAAGATGGCATCGCTGTTGTCGGCGCTGCAGTTTATGACCCCGCGGGTAACGGCGGCTTCGCCGCCAACCGATAGCATCTCTTGTTTGATGATGTTGGCAGCCGCAGCCGGGAGGGGGCCTACGCGAAAGTTGTAGTGAACCATCTTGTTCTTCATCAGACTGACGCCGTGGACATCAGTGCCGATTTGGCGCATTAAAGCTACGGCATCGCTGGCCGTTTTGATGTCCAGAAGGCGAACATGGTAATTGCGCATGAAGATGTTTCCTTTATGGGAGGGGCCGGCTCGTTTTTTGACATAGGCTTGTCAGTTTACGTAACAACTTGTCAAAAATCCATAATTTTCTTAAACGTAAAAAAGTCTCTACTTTTTTTTTCTCTGCCGGGTTCGAATCCTGAGGGCGAAATTTGATTTTCAGACGGAGGATAGAGTATCTGTCGATCATAGCCAGGAGGCGAATCAGGGGGCGGAAAAAAGCGTTCGGCGGTAGATAGAGAGATGAGTTAAAGTCGATGATTGCCGGGTTGCCATTTTCATCAACCATGATGTTACTTTTGTGCCCGAGGTCAAGGTGGAGCACGCCTCTAGAGTGCAGGTTGTCGGCAATCTGCAATAGCTGGTCAAAGAAACTATCAGAGAGAAGATGACTACTTTTTTTGATCTCATCGCCGTCAATGCGACTAATGAGCAGGCAGTTGTAATCTTCCAATCCTATGACTTGGGGGATTTGGGCAACACCTTTAAGCTTGTCCATGAGGAACTTTTCATACATTAGATTGAGCGGTCCCCAGAGGTTCTTAGCCGCCCAACCTTTATCTCGAAAATCCTTGGCCACAAGAAACTGCTGTTCTCTTTCAATAATGAATATGTCAGGTTTCATGGCCTTTTCGGCCTTGATTATTTTGACAACGTTCCACTGTTTCCCGAGAAAGTGGGCCCGGCTGATTTCACTCTGGTCGTAATTATCTTTTGGCACTGGGGTTAAGCTTCCTGGTCGACACTTTCTTGAGTGTTATCGACCTTTTCATCTTTAACCTTAAGTCCGATAAGTTCGTCAACCTCAATTCCATTGAGACTCTCTTTCTCGATCAGGGCTTTGGAGAGTTTTTCCAGGGAATCAAGGTTGTCGCTTACAACCTTGTGGGCTTTGGAGTAAGCGTTGTGCACGATCTCCTTGATCTCGTCATCAATTCCGACGGCAGTTTTTTCACTGAAATCCCGGTTCTGAGCCATCTCACGGCCGAGGAACACATGCTCTTCCTTTTTGCCGAAACTGACCGGTCCCATGCGACCCATACCCCATTCGCAGACCATTTTGCGGGCCATATTAGTGGCCCTTTCAATATCATTACCGGCTCCGGTGGTGATATGGTTTAAAGCAATCTCTTCAGCGACCCGACCACCCATGAGAACAATGATGTTGTTAATCAGGTATTCCTTGTTGTAGGTATGGCGTTCATCGACCGGAAGCTGCTGCGTCAGGCCCAGGGCCCGGCCCCTGGGGATTATGGTTACTTTATGGATGGGGTCGGTTCCCGGTAAAAGTCGGGCCACCAGAGCGTGACCAGCTTCATGATAAGCAGTATTAAGTTTCTCCTCTGGGGTGATTACCAGACTGCGTCGTTCAGCCCCCATCATAACTTTATCTTTGGCTTCTTCAAGGTCGCCCATTTCAACTTCATTCTTATCGGTTCGTGCGGCCAGGAGACTGGCTTCATTAATCAGGTTGGCGAGATCTGCACCGGTAAAGCCGGGAGTTCCGCGGGAGACAACCATAAGGTCGACATCTTTGGCGAGAGGAACTTTGCGGGCGTGAACCTTGAGAATTCCTTCGCGGCCCTTGACATCAGGATTAGGGACAATTACTTGGCGGTCGAAACGGCCCGGTCTGAGTAGGGCCGGATCAAGGACATCGGGCCGGTTCGTAGCGGCCAGCAGGATGACTCCGTCGTTGGACTCAAAACCATCCATTTCGACTAAGAGCTGATTTAAGGTCTGCTCTCTCTCGTCGTGCCCACCCCCTAAACCGGCACCCCGATGGCGGCCGACGGCGTCGATTTCATCAATGAATATCAGGCAGGGGGCATTTTTTTTGCCCTGGATGAAAAGGTCACGAACCCGTGAAGCTCCAACACCGACAAACATCTCTACAAAATCCGAACCACTGATGCTAAAAAAGGGAACCTCGGCCTCACCGGCAATCGCTTTAGCAAGCAGGGTTTTGCCGGTTCCCGGAGCTCCGACCAGCAAAACCCCTTTGGGTATTTTGCCGCCTAAGCGGGTGAATTTTTTAGGTTCCTTTAAAAAGTTGATAATCTCTTCGAGCTCCACCTTGGCCTCTTCGATGCCAGCGACATCCTTGAAGTTGACCTTTTTTTGATCTGCGGTGAGAAGTTTGGCGCGACTCTTGCCGAAAGACATCGCTTTGCCACCTCCGCCCTGCATCTGGCGCATGAAAAAGACCCA